>NZ_JAWIIV010000008.1:0-236496 GCF_035916955.1 Noviherbaspirillum album
GCGGTGCGCTGCTGATCACCTTCAGCGTGCTGGGCCTCAATATCCTGTCGCGTACTTTGTTCAGCCAGAAAATTCCCAACTGATCACCTGACATGAATGCACCGAGCGAACCGATGACTCCCAACGCCACACTGCAGATATCCGGCCTTAATTTCTACTATGGCAGCTTTCAGGGCTTGAAGGATGTCAGCCTCGACATCTTCAACCGCAAGGTGACCGCCTTCATTGGCCCGTCGGGCTGCGGCAAGTCCACGCTGCTGCGCACGCTCAACAGAATGTATGAGCTGTATCCAGGGCAGAAGGCCGAAGGCAAGATTTTCTACCGCAACCGCAACATCCTCGACCCCGGCCAGGACGTCAACATGCTGCGCGCCAAGGTCGGCATGGTGTTCCAGAAGCCGACACCGTTCCCGATGTCGGTCTATGAAAACATTGCCTTCGGCGTGCGCCTGTATGAAAACCTGTCCAAGGGCGAGATGGACGAGCGGGTCGAATGGGCGCTGAAGAAGGCCGCGCTGTGGGGCGAGGTCAAGGACACGCTCAACAAGAGCGGCCAGAGCCGGGCGGGCGGCCAGCAGCAGCGCCTGTGCATCGCGCGCGGCGTGGCGGTCAAGCCGGACGTGCTGCTGCTCGACGAGCCGACCTCGGCGCTCGATCCGATCTCGACAGTGAAGATCGAGGAACTGATCCATGAGCTGAAGCAGGATTACACGATCGCCATCGTGACCCACAACATGCAGCAGGCGGCACGCTGCTCCGATTACACTGCCTACATGTATCTTGGCGAACTGGTCGAGTTCGGCGAAACGGACCAGATCTTCATGCAGCCTGCGAAGAAGGCGACGCAGGACTATATCACCGGGCGCTTCGGCTAGCCCTCATTGGAGAAACCCATGTCTGCCGATCATTCATCCACGCAGTACGATATCGATCTTGAAACCATACGGGCCAAGATGCTGATGGTCGGCGGCATGGTGGAAAACCAGCTGTACGATGCCATCGGCTGCTTTCGCACTGGGAACATGGGCCAGGCGGACAAGGTCATCAAGGGCGACGAGAACGTCAACCGGATGGAGGTCGATCTGGACGATGCCTGCAGCCATCTCATCGTCAAGCGCCAGCCCGCGGCCAACGACCTGCGCTCGGTCGTCGCTACCCTGAAAGTCATCACCGACCTGGAGCGCATCGGCGACGAGGCGGTCAAGATCGCCCGCACCGCCCAGGCACTGCATGAGCGCGGCCCGGTCAGCGTGCTCAATCATTACGAATCGATCCGCATCCTCGCAATGAGCGCGATCCAGCTGCTGCGCGATGCACTGGACTGTTTCGCGCGCCTCGACGACAAGCAGGCAATGCTGATCATTTCCCAGGATCAGAACATCGATCACGAATTCCGGGCGACGACGCGTGAAATGATCACCTTCATGATGGAGGATCCCCGCACGATCTCGGCGGCGCTCGATACGATCTGGGTTGCCAAGGCCATCGAACGCGTCGGCGATCATGCAAAGAACATCGCCGAGTATGTCATTTATGTCGTTGAGGGCAAGGACATCCGGCATACCGACTATGCCTATACCAGGCTCAACAGTGAGACGCCCTGACGTTCGGACACAGTTTCCGACGCAGTAAAGAATAGTAATACCAATCCCAAGCCAATCCATGACATAACATGACATGAGATCACGTCTTTTGACTTGGGATTGGTGCAAGTTCGCGATGCATTTGCATCCGACGTACCCGCATGCAGCTCAGACACTCCATTCACCTGTATTTTGACAATGGCAGATACATCGCCGTTGTTCCTGACCATCCCGATTGCCGCGCCGATGGCGCAAGCTATGCCGAAGCGCTGGGCCGCCTGGAGTCGATGCTGCAACGCTCGGCCCGCGGCCTGCCCGCGAATACCTCGAGTACCTCGAATACGTCGGATGTCTCCGGCGCCGCCGGCACCGATACCGGCAGCCGATGCCGGTCGAGCGCCATCAAGGCACGGCTCATGGCAAAGTTCGGCAGATTGTCCAACCGCCAGCTCGCGGCCAGGATTGGCATCGTCGCACCGGATGCGCCGGTGATGCTTTCGTCGGCGCTGGGCGGCCGGGGTTCAAGGCAGGTACGATGCGCGATTGCGCTGGCATTGGACGAGTTGCCATCGATCCTGTGGCCGGACTCCTCAAGCCGCGTCAGGGCAATAGACGACAGCTGCTTCCTCGATGCCCGACGAACCGTGAGCGAGGTATCGCCGTCCGCCATTGCACAGGCGGCAAACGGCGTCTATGCTGGTTGAAGAGGAAGGGGTGCATCAACGTCACTGATTAAAATCAATCCATGATCATGGCAATCGATTCCTGGCCGCCGTGACATGCGCCTGTCACGAAGCACCGGAATAATCGGGGCTCTTCTCCTCGATGCAAGGACAACGACATGAAACATGCATGGAATGCAGCATTGATCGCAGGTGCTTTCAGCCTGCTCCCCTTGAGCGCGCAGAGCGCCGACATCGGCGTGAAAGCCGCCCATCTTCCCGCCAAGCTGGTGGTCGGCCATCGCGGCGCGAGCGCATTGCGTCCGGAGCATACGCTGGCTGCCTATGAGAAAGCCATCGACGACGGTGCCGACGTGATCGAGCCGGACCTGGTCAGCACCAAGGACGGCGTGCTCGTGGCGCGCCACGAGAATGAAATCTCCGGTACGACCGATGTCGCCGCCAGGCCTGAGTTCGCCTATCGCAAGACCACCAAGACCATCGACAATGTTTCGTACACCGGATGGTTTACCGAAGACTTCACACTGGCCGAGCTGAAGACGCTGCGCGCAAAGGAACGCATTCCTGCAAACCGTCCCGCAAACACCGCCTACGATGGTCAATTCCAGATTCCCACCCTGCAGGAAGTGATCGATCTTGCGCAGCGCAAGTCGAAGGAAAAGGGCCGGACCATCGGCATCTATCCCGAAACCAAGCATCCCAGCTATTTCAAGGCGATCGGCCTGCCGATGGAGCAGCGCCTGGTCGATGCGCTGCATGCCAATGGCTATCGCGGCAAGAAGGCGCCGGTATTCATCCAATCCTTCGAGGTGGCGAATCTGAAGGAAATCCGCTCGATGACCGACCTGCCGGTTGTGCAGCTGCTGTCGGGCTCGGGAAAGCCTGAAGATTTCCGCCTGTCCGGCGACAGCCGGACGTATGCCGACATCGCCAGCGCCGCCGGGCTGCAGGAAGTGGCGACCTACGCGAACGGCATCGGTCCCTCCAAGGAAATGGTGATTCCGCGCGATGCCGGCAACAATCTTGCCTCGCCGACCAGCCTCGTCCGCGATGCGCATGCCGCCAAGCTGATCGTGCATCCCTATACCTTCCGCCCGGAGAATCCGTTCCTGCCCGCGAATCTGCGCCAGGGCAACCCGGCGTCGCCATCGGATCGCGGCGACATGGCGGCGGAACTGGAAGCGTTCCTGAAGGCCGGCGTCGACGGCTTCTTCACCGACGACCCCGCGATCGGCAGGGCCGTGGTGGATGCGCTTCCGAAGAAGGAAAGAAAATAATTCCGATTTAAGGCCGCTATGGTCTATGGTGCGTCGCCGCGCCATGCGCCCGGCAGGCGTCCGGGGTCGGATGCCTGCTGCGGCAATGCATGCGGGGCACGGGTCCATAGCCCGGTGCGCGGCGCGGTGTTCGCAGCCTGTCCGCGGCTGCGGGCACCGGCGGCCATCACGCCGCCATGGCACAGCCGCCACAGCTTGCGGCCGCTCGATACCTGCGTTCTTCCATCCCAGGCCTTGATTCCGGCCTTCCTCACCTGCAGCCCGATATCGCGGTAGATCAGCAAGGCGCTGGAAATGGCCCACGCGCATCGCCAGGGCAGGTGCGCGATGCCGACGCGGGCGGAGTCGTAATACCGCTCGGCCAGCTCCACCAGTTCACCGGCCAATGCATGAAGATTCGCCTGGTGCTCCGGAAGATGCATCTCCCCGCGCGGAATGCCTTTTGCCCGCAGCCATTCCTCCGGCAGATAGCATCGGCCGATGCCGAGGTCGTCCATCACGTCGCGCGAGATATTGGTGAGCTGGAATGCGATGCCGAGGTCGGCCGCGCGGTTGATCACATCCTCGTCTTCGGCGCCCATGATGCGCGCCATCATCACGCCGACCACGCCGGCCACGTGATAGCAATAGCGCAGCGTGTCGTCCAGCGTGACGAAGCGTACCTCGTCGGCATCCATCGCGAAGCCGTCGAGCAGGTCGAACAGATGACGCCGCGCGATGGCATGCTTGCGCACCACCTGCCGCAGTGCCGCGAAGGCGGGAATGTCGCTGTCGTGGCCGGCGCAGACGCGGTCCGTTTCCTGCCGCAGCAGGTCGAGCTGCCGTAGCTTTTCCTGCGCCGTCAGCGCCTGCGCTCCATGGCCCAATGCCTGGCCATCGATCACATCGTCGCAATAGCGGCACCAGGCATAAAGCATCATCACGCTGTTACGGGTATCGGCGTCGAACAGCATCGCCGCCCTGGCGAAGCTTTTCGACCCTTGCCGTATGGTGGCTTCGCTGTAGCTTGCCAGGTCCTGCATCAGGCAGCCCTCCTTGCCGGAAAGTCATCGAGGATGATGCGCGCCGTCGCCTTGGCCGAGCCGACCACGCCCGGAACGCCGGCGCCGGGATGCGTGCCGGCGCCGACGAAGTAGAGGCCTGGTATCTGCTGGTCCTTGTTGTGGGTGCGGAAATAGGCGCTCTGCCACAGCACCGGTTCCAGCGAGAACGCGGAACCGACGTGGGCATTGAGCTCGTTGCGGAAATCCGAGGGCGTGAAGATGCGCGACGTGACCAGGTCGCGCCGCAGATCGGGAATGGTGTGCTGTTCCAGGTAGGCGAGGATGCGGTCGCGGTAGCGCGGACCCTCGACCGCCCAGTCGATGTCGGCATGGCCGAGGTGCGGCACGGGCGCCAGCACGTAATAGGCGCTGTGCCCCGGCGGCGCAAGCGAAGGATCGGTCACCGTCGGCGCGTGCAGGTAAAGCGAAAAGTCTTCGGGCAGCTCGGCGCCGTGGAAGATATCCTTCAGCAGCTCGCGGTAGCGCGGCCCGAACAGCACCGTGTGATGCTGCAGGTCCTGGCGCACGCCGCGCAGGCCGAAATAGATTACGAACAGCGACATGCTGAATCGCTTCTTCTTCAGGCTGTCCGCCTTGCGCGTTGCCGGGCTGTGGTTGCGCAGCAGCTTGTCGTAGGTATGCACCACATCGGCATTGCTGGCGGTGAACAGGCAGGGAATGCGTTCGCCGGACTGCAGGCGCACCGCGCTCACGCGGCCCTGCTCGACGCAGATTTCATCGACTGTGGCGTTCAGGCGCAGCTCGCCCCCCAGTTCCTCGAACAGGCGAATCATGCCGCGCACCAGCGCGCCGGTGCCGCCCTGCGGAAAGAACACGCCCCATTGCCGTTCCAGCGCGTGGATCAGCGCGTAAATGGACGAGGTTTCGAAGGGATTGCCGCCGACCAGCAGCGAGTGGAAGCTGAACGCCTGGCGCAGGTGCGGATCGCTGATGAAGCGCGAGACGATGCCGTAGACGCTGCGGTAGCTTTCCAGCTTGATCAACTGCGGCGCCACCCGGATCATGCTGCGGAAATCCGGGAAGGGCACGTGGCCGAGCTTGACGTAGCCCTCTTCCAGCACCGCCTTCGAATAGTCGAGGAACTTGCGGTAGCCGTCGACATCCTGCGGCGACTTCAGTCCGATCTGGCGGTCCAGTTCCTGCTGATCATTGACATAGTCGAAGCGGTAGCCGTCCTCCCAGCAGAGCCGGTAGAACGGGCTCACAGGCAGCAGCTTCGCATAGTCGCCTAGATTGCGGCCCGACAGCGCGAACAGTTCCTCCAGGGCCGTCGGGTCGGTAATGACGGTCGGCCCGGCGTCGAAAGTGAAGCCCTGGTCTTCATAGACATAGGCGCGTCCCCCGGGCTTGTCGCGGCCTTCGAGGACGAGGGTCGGTATGCCTGCCGACTGCAGGCGGATGGCCAGGGCGAGGCCTCCGAATCCACTGCCGATCACGATGGCTTTGATGATGTTTCCTTTCGAAGATCGCATATCGCCCGCAGCGCGGCCGCCACGGGCACGGGCGGCTTGCCGGACAGGATGCGGAGTTGATCGAGCCGCGTCAGCCGTGCCGCATAGAAGCGCTCGATCAGCTGTTGCGGAAGGGTGTAGAAACGCTGCAGCACGCGGTAGCGCTGCGCCGGTTCGCCGGCGAAGAACAGCATGCGGTTCAGTGCGCGCAGGAAGCGCTGGCCTCGCCACTGATGCGCGGAAAAATGCCTGATGCGCTGGTAGACCTTGTCCGCATGCAGATCGTCGAGCGCGGCGATTTCGTCGGCCAGGCGCGCGGCGAACAGCAGCGAATAGCCGGTGGTCGCATGGAACAGTCCGGCTCGCAGGCCGCTGCGCGGCAGGACGTCGGGCTTGTCATCCCAATACCGCTCGATATCACCGGACAGCGCGATCGGCAGCACGCCGGTCTCCTCGCGCAGCATGCGCGCGATCCGCCAGCCCCGGCTGGCGGCATAGGCTTCGATATTCAGGCGCAGCGCGGCCGCATCGAGCGCCGGCGATGTGCTGTAGTAGGTATCCTCGATCAGGATGCGGCGCTCGTCGAAAGGCAGGGTATAAACAAAGCGGTAGCCGTCGCGCTGCGCGACCGTGGCATCCATGATGATCGGCATTGCCTGGCCGTGGGCTTCCTCCAGTTCCACTTCCCAGCCGAGGAATTTTTGCCAGGCATGGCGCATGTGAGCGGAGGATTCATGTCCGCGCCCGTCGATCACGGCGCGCGCCTCATGCCGCCAGCCGTTGATGACGGCGCCGCCGGCATCCATCTCGCCGACCTCGGCGCCGAGCATTACGCAATCGGCCAGGTCCTTCATCAGCACCGCATGGAAGCGCGCTGAGTCGATGCTGTAGCAGGCGGTGCGCAGCATGCGCCGGTGTGAAGGAAACCGAACTTCATAGGCCGGCCAATGCCGCACGACCAGAGGCGCGAGCCAGGCATGCTGCGCCGGCGTCAGGTCTTCCTGATAGAACGACCAGGTATGGTTGCCGCCGAGGGTGGATTCGCGTTCGACCAGCAGGATGCGGAGCGCCGGCCGCATCATCTTGAGCCGCCATGCGATGAGGCCGTTGGCGAGGCCGCCGCCGATGAGGATCAGGTCATGCATGGCCAAGCTGCTCCTCGATCTCGTCGCAGGCCCTGGCCACGCCGTCCTCTCCACGTGTTTGCAGCGCCGCCGCAGCGGCGCTTTCCTGCATCCGCCGGTCCGCCAGCACGGCTTGCAACGCATTTCGCAGCCTGCGCGCGCCGGTACGCCTGCCCGGAAGCACTGCGGCCACGCCCAGGCGCGAAAGCCGCAAGCCATTGTCGAGCTGGTCATGCGCATGCGGCACCACGATCTGCGGCTTGCCGGCCTGCAGCGCTTTGAACGAGGTGGCCACGCCGCCGGAATGCACGATCGCCGCGGCATGCGGAAACACCTGTTCGAAGGCGGCATAATCGACGCGCAGCGCCCACGGCGGCAAGGGCTGCGGCAGGGTGGCGCCAGCGGCGAGTCCGCCCATCACCAGCAGGGCCCGTACGCCAAGCGTTTCCGCCGCGCGCAGGCTGTCGCGGTAGAAATCGCCCGCATCGTTGCTGGCGGCCGATGACAGCGTGAATACCACCAGCGGCAGCGACGACTGCCGCAGGAAGCGCTGCAGCTCCGGCGATGCCGGCTGCTCCTGCCGGTACAGCGCGGTGCCGGTCTGAACCGCGGGCTGCGGCCAGTCCGGCTGGGGGCTGCCCAGCAGCGGCGAAAACATCGCCAGCACGCGGCTCGGTGAATGCTGGCCTTCATACATCGGATGATCCTGTGCGGCACTGCCGGCGATGCCGAGTTCGCGCTTCAGGTCCAGCACCGGCCGCACCCATTCCTCGGTATGCTTCCTGACGTAATGAAAGACGCGGCCGTGCAGTTCCGGCGAGCGTCCGCACATCCACGACAGGAGCGGCAGGGGCAGGTAGTTGGGCCGTTCATGCAGGGAGAAGAAAGACATCGGCTGCAGCACCGCCGAGATCCAGCGGATGCCGGTGCTGGCCGCCACCAGCGGCGCGGCCAGCGCCATCAGCGACTGGCTGACCAGCAGGTCGGCCTTGCCGGCGGCCTGCGCCAAGTCTTCATAGCTGGTGCGGATCGCCGGAGCCAGATAATGCCGGTAGACGAACTCGCCGCCGGTCTTCGGATGCATGTAGCGCGCATGGAAGGCCGGCGAGTCCTCCGGGTCCGGCCGCATGTGGTGGAAGTCCAGTCCGGCCGCCCGCACATGTTCGCGGTGGACGGCGCTGGTGGCCAGTGTTACCCGGTGGCCTCGCTTCTTCAGTTCATTGCCGAGCGCGAGGAAGGGATGGAGGTCGCCGAGCGACCCGGTGGTCGCGAAGACGACATGGCGGCCATTGGAAGGCACGGCGTTCATCGGCTGCGCGCTCCGGGCAGGCGCCACCAGGGCAGTCCGGGCTGCAGGTGATGCTCATGGTGATAGCCGAAATGAAAGCAGCTCAGCAGCGACCACAGGTAATGGTATTCGTTGCTGCGTGCCCGGTGGTGATCAATGAAAGGCGGCGCGCTGCCGTCAGGCGCATGCCGGTGCGGCAGATAGGTGCCGAAATAAAACAGCTGGAACGAGGACAGCAGGCCCGGCACGGCGAAAAACAGCAGGATGTTCTGCAGCTTCGCGCCAAGCAGCAAATAGACGCCGGCCCGCGCGGCAATGCCCAGCACCTCGCGCCGGCCAAGATAGGTAGTCATGAAGCGGCCGTACCAGGCCAACGGACGGTTCGCCGCCTCGGGCGCGAAGTCGGGATCATCGGCCGAGCCCGGATGGCGATGGTGCGACTGGTGCTTGGGCAAGAGTCTGCGGTAGGAAAAGCCTGCATACAGCCACAGCGCGAGCGTACCGGCAAGATCCCCGGCGCGCCGCTTGCCCGGCCAGAGCGAGCCGTGCATCGCATCGTGCGCGACGATGTATAGCCCGACGGAAAGCCAGACCAGTGCGATAACCGTCAGCAAGGCAGGCAGCCAGTGCCCGGAGTCCGCCAGATCGATGAAAAATACGCCGGCCACGTGCAGCGCGGTCCACGCCGCCATGATCAGCAGCGCCAAGGCCATGCCTATGCAAGCTTGGCGTCCTTGCGCGGCGACGTTCATCTTCGCGGACCATTGCGGCGCAGCTCTTCGCGTATGTCGTCGAGCGGCGGCGCGTAAAGAAAGCCGAAAGACACGCCGTTTTCCCGGGTCTTGACGGCATGATGCAGGTAATGAGCCTTGATCAGCCGCTGCAGATAGACATTGCGCGGCTTCCATTTCAGAGGCAGCCTGCGGTGGATCAGCACATCATGCAGGATGCCGTAGAGCAAACCGTACAATGTGATGCCGAATGCCACCCACCACAGCGGCGCGTGCTTGTCGCCTAGTGCGAACAGAAGAATGGTGGCAGCGGCGAACACGACGGCATACAGGTCATTCTTTTCCCACGCCAGGGCCCTGCCCCCGTGGTGATGCGAGGCGTGCCAGCCCCATCCGAACCCATGCATTACATGCCGGTGAAAGAGCGTAACAGCGACTTCCATGACCAGCAGGGTCACAACCACGATCAGCAAGCGGGAAAGGATCAGGAAGGTCATAGGAATCGTGAAAGTCTTGGGCCGTGCAAAGAACGGTGATTGCAGCGAACGATGCAGTCATCACAGGAAACGCGAATGTCGGGACGGAGTACCACGACGCAGCCATCCGTCCTTCTACGGCATCGTGCAGGAATCGGCGACATCACTGCTTGATCGTGTTCAATGTAAGGGTGTTTTGTCTTGGACAAGTTCCGGCATGCTCAGTTGCCTGGCATGAGAAATTCCCCTGCGGACGACGATGGCGGAAAAGAAGGCTTGCCTGGAAAGAATGCGTGACAATGCAGAACACTGCGGAAGCGCGGCAGTGAAGCATGGAGCAGCGGCCGCCACTCCATGCAGTTGAAAGGCGGGGATCAAGTCAGCGGGCCGCCTCAGCTCTTTGCCTTGTACGTCTCGATATGGTCGAGCAACTGTCCCGGGTTGAACTGCGTATAGTCCTTGTCGATTTCCAGGTTAATGGTGGACTGCACCTGGGGATCAAGCACCTTGCGCAGCATGCCGAGGAACTGCGGCGCAGCGACCACCGACAGCTTGTCGAAGCGACCGTCGCGCTGATTTTCCAGCAGGTAGCTGGCAATGTCCCGGGCGAACAGTTCCGCCTCGCGTACGTCCGGAGTGGTGGGCGGTTCGTACAGCTTGTTCGGCAAGGCGCCACCTGTGTTGTGCATGCTCTTCGTGCCGGCCATCGGGCCGCGCTTGTCGGACTCGGTGGGCTCCACCATTCTCAGGCGCGAGGCCGCGTTCACCATGTCGTTGACTTCTTCCAGAGGTTCGGTCAGATTGCCCTGGGAAAAGAACCTTGCTCGGCTTGCGTTTGCGGAAAGGATCCAAGTAGCGTTCATATCATCCTCGTGAGTCTATTGGTAAGGGGATTCGATGCGCGGACCAACGGAATGTTCCGGCTTCCCTGCCTGTGGCGCGCAGGCACTATCGGCAAACATGCCGACAGCAGCGGACGGCCGTTTTGCGTAGACTGGCACATTACTGGAGGGACCAACATGCTGAAGGCAATACTGACCGGCCACAGCCGCGGCCTGGGCGCGGCAATCTGCAATGAACTGCTCGGGCGAGCGATTCCCGTCCTCGGCATCTCACGCCGTGCGCTCGGCGATGTTTCCCGGAACGCGGAGTTACTGGAGCAGGTTGAACTCGATCTGTCAGCTCCGGCCGCACTTTCCGCCTGGCTGGCGGCGGGCGAACTGTCGCGGCGGCTGGAAGGATGCAGCCGCCTTCTGCTGATCAACAATGCAGGCATGGTGGAGCCGGTCGGACCGCCCGGCGTGCAGGACCCGGCGGCGGTTGCGCGCGCCGTCAGCGTGAACGTGGCGGCGCCGCTGATGCTGGCCGACGCCGTCTGCGCCCAGCAACGCGCGGGCGAAGTCCGCGTGCTGCATGTATCGAGCGGCGCGGGCCGCAGCGCCTATCCCGGCTGGAGCATCTACTGCGCGACCAAGGCCGCGCTCGACCATCATGCGCGCGCGGCGGCGCTCGACGGCGTTGCGGCGCTGCGCATCTGCAGCCTTGCGCCGGGTGTCATCGACACCGATATGCAGGCCGCCATCCGGGCCACGCCGCTGGAACGTTTTCCCCTGCGGGAGCGTTTTGAAGGCATGAAGCGCGACGGCTCGCTGGCCAGTCCCGAGGAATGCGCCGGCAAGCTCGTGAGCTTTCTGCTCGACGACGGTTTCGGCAGGGAGCCGGTAGCCGACTTGAGAACGTTGTCCTAGGCCGGGATGCTTGCAGCCGCTCCTCGTCAATCGATCAATCGATCAATCGGTTAATCGGTCGATCAGCCGTCCAGTGACGCCTGCGCGGCTTCTTCCGGTGTCAGGCCGTCATAGAAGAGATCGGTAAGCCACTCAACCTGCTCTTCGATGAATTCCTGTGCCTGCGCTACCGTGGCACCGCCCTTGACTAGAAACCCTTCTACCTCGATGCACCACTTGATCAGCGCTTCGGTTTCCGGATCAAGTTTCTCTTTCTTCGCCATCCATTCATCTCCTGTTCACGCGCAATCGGCGTGCGAGGCAAAGACTATACACATTCCACGGACAAAGGCGTATCAGCGCGGCCCGCACATGCCCATGTTGCCGTGCGCTTCGCCCAAAGTTCGATCCGGCCGGAAATATCGACGAGGAAGACAAGCCAGCGCTCGACCGGACATTCCGGGAACGTCGTGCCGGAATGATAATCCCATGGTCACCAAGTCTTTCTCCTTGATGTCCATGAAATCAATCTGGAACCGGATCATGCGCCCGCGCGGCACCCTGCATGCTGGGCGCTATGCCGCTATTGCCTCGCTGCCGGAAGGACTCGACACCGTGTGGCTGGAACGCATCTCGCAGCTGCATCCGGGTTCCGGCATCAATGCGAAGGCCGTTCCGCACGTTGCGGAAGCCCTGATTACGTATTTCGATTGCCTGACCCGCACCGACAAGCCCTGCGCCTTGCCATCGCTGGCCGCGCAGGTGCTGTGGGATGCCTGGTCCACCTTGGACAGGAACGGACTCGACCGCCTGCGTGCCGATCGCTTTCCATCGTCTGCTGACGACAGCCGGTCGGGCATCCGCGCGGAATGGGAGCTGGCGATTGCCAACTGCCTGGTCCAGGCCAGAGCTGTCGCCGGCCTGTCGCAGGCGGCGCCCGTGCTGCCGGCCTTGTTTCTCCTCGACCAGCAACTGGCGCTGCCCGGCGGCCATGGCTGGCTGATCAGTAACGGGCGCGTCGGTTATGTAAGGCTCGATGCGCGCGGCATGATGTCGGGCGCTCCTGCATTTCCCGAAGTGATGGCGCCAGCGGGCATGCTGATGGCGGGACTGGTGTCAGCCACTGCGTTCAACGATTTCTTCGCCGCGCCGCATGCCGGAAATGGCTTGGCCGGCGGTGGTGACGGCGAAGGAGGAGGCATGGGAGAGGGCACGGGAGGCGACGGCTGCGGCGATGGGGGAGGCGACGGCGGGGACTGACACGATCGGCAGTTCGCCGGTGACTCCCATGCCGGGAGACAGCGGCGGCGATGACGGAAACCGACGGACGTTCCGCCTATGCAAGGTCTGGAAGGATCATGAATAGGTGCCGGCAACCCATACCAATACCTAACGCCTTCAGTTGCTGAACTGCTGGGTCACCATGATGCCGCGCCGTCCGGCGTCGATGATGCCAATACCCACCTTGCCGAACTGCGGGCGAAGGATGTTCGCCCGGTGGCCCGGCGAATTCATCAGCCCCGTATGCGCCAGCTTTAACGTGGGTGCGAATGCCAGGTTTTCACCCGCAAGGCGGAATGTGATTTTCGCGGCGCGCATGCGGTCGAAGGCACTCTTCCCTTCGGGAGAATGGTGCGAGAAATAGCCGCGCGCCAGCATGTCGGAAGAATGCGCCCGCGCCACCTCGGTCAGGTCGGCGTTCATCACCAGCGGTTTCAGTCCGGCGGCAAGCCTTTCCCTGTTGACGAATTCGAGCATCTGCGCTTCCAGTGCCGGCAGCGGCCTGGAATCCTTGAGCGTGAACGGCAGCTTCACCATCTCCGATGACTCCGGCCGCACGGTCAGCATGTTCAAGGTTTCGGCGATCGCATCGTCGAATACCGGCAGCAGCCGGGCCTCCGCCACTTCGGCGTAACCGGCGAAGCGGTTGGCGAGTTCGCTGTCGCGGGCCGCGCGCTGCATGGCGTCCGGCAGCGGAACGGCCAGCAGCAGGGCGGCGGCAATGACGGCGTGGATCAGGCCATTGACCAGACCCGGCAGCACACCCAGGACCTTGTTGGCCGGATGCAGGTGTGCCTGGCGCGGCAGGCGCGCAAGCAGGATGGAGGCAAGCAGCCGCGCGGCCAGCAGGCCGGCGAAGAAGATCGCGAGGAAAGCGATGGGCCGGCTCCAGGCCGCAGGCCAGCCCGAGAAGCGCGCCAGCCATTGCGCGGCCGGCGCATACAGCCGCAGGCCCAGCGCCAGTCCGGCCAGCCAGGCAGCCAGATCGACGAACGCGAACAGGAAGCCGCGACGCCATGCCACGGCCATGCTGAGCAGGATGAACGTGCCCAGCAGCAGGTCGATCCAGTTGAGTTCCATGAGCAACTTACCTGCAGCGCCCGGTACGGGGTTGCCGCATCACGCCGCCTTGTTCGACAGATGGGCCAGCGATGCGATCAGGTCGGCGAAGCGCTGTCCCTGGATCATGATGTGGTCGCGCAGCAGGGCGGCGGTGCGTTCGCCGTCGCCGGCGACGATGGCGTCGACAATCTCCTGGTGTTCGGAAAACGACGTAGCCACGCGGTCGCGCACCCTCAGCTGCAGCCTGCGATAGGGGCGCAGGCGGCGGTGCAGGTTGCGCGCCTGCTCGGCGAGAAAGGCATTGTGGCTGCCGGCGTAGATCTGCTCGTGGAAGGCTTCGTTGCGGTAATAGTATTCATCCGAATCCACTGCCTCCCGGGCTTCCCGGCAGGCGTCGTGCGCCGCCTGCAATTGCGCATGTTCTTCCGTGAACATGCGCCGCGCGGCGAGGCGGCCGCACATCGCTTCCAGCTCGGCCATCACCTCGAACATTTCCACCAGCTGCTGCGGCGCGATCTCGGCAACCACGGCGCCGCGCCGCGGGCGAATCACCACCAGCCCCATCGATGCGAGCTGGATCAGCGCTTCGCGGATCGGCGTGCGCGAGACGCCGAAGCGGGTGGCGAGTTCGGTTTCATCCAGATGCTGTCCGGGGCGCAGTTCGCCGACTGCGATCTGTTCTTCAATCGCATCGCGCAGGGAATGGGAACGGCTTGTCATGAGTTTTTCAGATTTTCACTATCGTGTACTTTGCGTTGCATGCTTTGCTTGCTGCAAACCTTCCGGTTTTTGCAATGACCAGACTTGTTTGGGGCGTTCCAGGGCTAACAGTTCCATCGCTTGCCTCCTGGCAGCCTGAGGTTTCTCAAGCCTCTTGTATTTTATTTTATGATTCTTGTATACATGAGGCCGTAAATAAGTATACGATCTGCCACATAATAAACCGTAAAACGGAATTTGCCTAAAAAGGCTTTGGCCCCGACAGGCATGTTGCTGCAAACCCAACCTTCTATTGGTGGAGACAATGATGACGCTCAAACACGCCTTATTCCTTGCGGCCGGACTGGCCGTTGCATCCGCTCCCGGCCTGAGTATGGCGGCCGATCCCTGGCCGTCGCGGCCGGTGACCATCGTCGTACCGTTCCCGGCGGGCGGCGGCACGGACGCATTCGCGCGTCCGCTCGCCGCGCAGCTGACCAAGCAGCTGGGCAAGTCCATCATCATCGACAACCGGGGCGGCGCAGGCGGCAATCTCGGCGCCGGCGTGGCCGCGAAATCGGCGCCGGACGGTTATACCTTCTTCATGGGCGGTGCCCACCATGCGATTGCGCCTTCCATTTATCCCAAGCTGGACTACGACATCCAAAAGGATTTCATCCCGGTCGCGCTGGTGGCTACGCCGCCGCAGGTGATCGTCGTCAATACCCAGCGGGTGCCGGTCAAGGACCTGGCTTCCTTCATCGACTATGCGAACAAGAATCCGGGCAAGGTCAATTTCGGCTCGGCCGGCAACGGCACCTCGCATCATCTTGCCGGCGAACTGTTCAAGATCCAGACCAAGACCGCGCTGACCCATATTCCCTACCGCGGCGCCGGCCCGGCGCTGCAGGACCTGGTCGCGGGACAGGTCGACATGATGTTCGACGGACTCGGCTCGTCGGCCTCGCATATCAAGGGCGGCCGCATCAAGGCGCTGGCAGTGGCGGCATCCAAGCGCGCGCCGGGCTTCCCCGACGTGCCGACCGCGGCCGAAGCCGGCGTGCCCAACTACGAAGTCTCGACCTGGTACGGCCTGTTCGCGGTCAAGGGCACGCCGCCCGAGGTCGTCGAGCGTATGGCTGCCGAGGTGAAGAAGGCGCTGGCCTCGCCGGAACTGACGACCAACTGGAACAACGCCGGCTCGGAAACGCCGACCATGACGCGGGCGGAGTTCGGCTCCATGCTCAACTCGGAAATCGCGCGCTGGAAAAACGTGGTCAAGGCCGCCAACGTCAAGATCGACTAAGTCCGACTTCGTAACGGGAGAATGCAGCATGGGTGCGCGTGAACACGCTTGGAACCGGCAGCAGGGCAATCGGGCGGACCGCCTGGCACGCGCGCATTCCGTGCTCGCCGGCGGATTGTCCGGCAAGGTGTGCGAAGCAGGCCGCATCGCCGATCTGCTGCATGCGGTGCTGGAACCGGGCGACCGGGTCTGCCTGGAGGGCAACAATCAGAAGCAGGCCGACTTCCTCGGCAAGGCGCTTGCCGGCCTCGATCCGGCGCGCATCAATCAGCTGCACATGCTGCAGTCGGTGATTGCCCTGCCCGAACATCTCGACGTGTTCGAGCGCGGCATCGCATCGCGCCTGGATTTCTCCTTTTCCGGTCCGCAAGCGGGGAGGCTGGCGCGCCTCGTTGCGTCAGGCAAGCTCAACATCGGTGCGATACATACTTACCTCGAACTGTTCTCGCGCTATTTCATCGACCTCACGCCGCGCGTATCGCTGATCGTGGCCGAAGCGGCCGACCGCGCCGGCAATCTCTACACCGGGCCCAATACCGAAGACACGCCGGCGATCGTGGAAGCCACCGCTTTCAAGAGCGGCATCGTGATCGCCCAGGTCAACCGCATCGACGACACGCTGCCGAGGGTCGACATTCCGGCAAGCTGGGTCGACTTCGTGGTGCAGTCGCCGTCGCCTTATTACATCGAGCCGCTCTTCACGCGGGATCCGGCGCAGATTTCCGAAATCCAGGTGCTGATGGCGATGATGGCCATCAAGGGCATCTACGCGGAATATGAAGTCGAGAGGCTCAATCACGGCATCGGCTTCGATACCGCCGCCATCGAGCTGCTGCTGCCGACCTATGCGCAGTCGCTCGGGCTGAAGGGAAAGATCGCACGCCACTGGGCCCTGAATCCGCATCCGGCGCTGATTCCCGCCATCGAGGCGGGCTTCGTGGAGTCGGTGCATTCCTTCGGCTCCGAACTCGGCATGGAGGAATACATCCGCGCGCGGCCCGATGTCTTCTTCGTCGGACCCGACGGCTCGATGCGCAGCAACCGCGCGCTGTGCCAGGCGGCCGGACACTATGCTTGCGACATGTTCATTGGTTCGACGCTGCAGATCGACCTTCAGGGCAATTCCTCGACCGCCACGCTGGGACGGGTTGCCGGCTTCGGCGGCGCGCCCAACATGGGCGCGGATGCGCGCGGCCGCCGCCACGTCAGTCCCGCCTGGCTGAAGGCGGGCAGGCAGGCGCGAGAAGGACGAAACCTCATGCCGCGCGGACAGAAGCTGGTGGTGCAGATGGTGGAAACCTTCCGCGAACACATGCAGCCGGCCTTCGTCGACAGGCTCGATGCCTGGCAACTGGCCGAGCAGGCCGGCATGGAAATTCCGCCGGTGATGATCTACGGCGAGGACGTGACGCACATCCTCACCGAGGAAGGCATTGCCAACCTGCTGCTGTGCCGCAGCGACGAGGAACGCGAGCAGGCGATCCGCGGCGTGGCCGGCTACACCGCGGTCGGGCTGGCGCGCGACAAGCGCATGGTCGAAAACCTGCGCGACCGCGGCATCATCCGCCGCGCGGAAGACCTGGGCATCGACAAGCGGCTCGCCACGCGTGACTTGCTCGCCGCGAAAAACATGAAGGACCTGGTGCGCGCCTCGGGCGGGTTATATGACCCGCCGAAGCGGTTCAGGAACTGGTGAGCTGAATATGTGTTGTGCCTGCGAACTCCAAGCCGCTTGCAAGCGGCGAGGTGGAAGGACAATAAAGGATGCTCCTTCCCTTTGAAGGGGAGGGAGTAGCAAACACCATCCATCAAACGAAGACATCCGACTCATGGAAACCCTGACATTTCGTTTCGAGAACGGCAGCCGCAGAAACGGCGCGCAGCCGCAGCTGGTCGGTGTGGTCAGCTCCGGGAATCTTGAAGTACTGATCGAGCCGGCCGCATTGAACGGCGCCTGCGAGATCGAGGTCAAGACCGCCGCGGTCGGCTTCGGCGCGATCTGGCAGGCGGTGATGCAAGACTTCCATGCGCGCTGGCCGCTGGCCGACGCGCGCATTTCCATCAACGACATGGGTGCGACGCCCGCCGTGGTCAGCCTGCGGCTGGACCAGGCCGCCGAATCCGCATTGCAAGGACAGCCATGAGCAGCTACCTCGAAGCCACTGCGCGCGAACGCATCGCCAAGCTGCTCGATGCCGGCAGCTTCACCGAAGTCCTGCCGCCGGCAGCGCGCTTCATCAGCCCGCACCTGGCGCAGCTCGATGCGCCGGTAGCTTTCGATGACGGCGTGGTCATCGGCACCGGTTGCCTGCAAGGCAGGCGCGTAATGGCCGCCGCGCAGGAAGGCGGCTTCATGGGCGGCGCGGTCGGCGAGGTGCACGGCGCCAAGCTGGTCGGCCTGCTCAAGCGTGCAGTTGCCGAAGGGGCCGATGCGGTCATCCTGATGCTGGAAACCGGCGGCGTGCGCCTGCATGAAGCCAATGCGGGACTGATCGCCGTCTCGGAAGTGATGCGCGCGCTGCTCGATGTGCGCGAGGCAGGCATCCCGGTGATCGTCCTGATCGGCGGCGCCAATGGCTGCTTCGGCGGCATGGGCATCGTTGCGCGCTGCGCCAACGCAATCATCATGTCCGAAGAAGGCCGGCTGGCCATGTCGGGGCCGGAAGTCATAGAAACCGCGGCGGGCGTCGAGGAATTCGATTCGCGCGATCGCGCGCTGGTATGGCGCACGACCGGCGGCAAGCACCGTTACCTGCTGGGCGACTGCGATGCGATCGTATCCGACGATATCGCCGCCTTCCGCGCCGCCGCCTGCGGCGCGATGCAGCGCCTATGTCAGACCGGGGCGGCGCTCGCGCTGCAGGAGCTGGAAGCGGAGCAGCGCATGCTGGAACACCGGCTGACCGCGTTCGACCGGCATACCGAGCCGATGCAGATCTGGGCCGAGCTTGGCATCCCGCAGCCGGCGCAGGTGCCGATGCTGGATGCGCAGGCATTCACCGAGATCGCGGATCGGCATCGCGCAGCAATGCGGGCAGAAATGCAGATCGAAACGCAGACGGGAGCGCAGGCATGAACTGGCAGGAACTCGCATCGCAACTCTTTCCCGGCGGGCATGACATCGTCGAGACCGATCATTTCCTGTCGGGCAGCGCAAGCGTGGGCGGGCGCACCGTCACCGTGATCGGTACCACCGGCCATACGCCGATCGGCGTCGATATCGCGCTGGCGCAGGCGAAGGCGGTGCTCGATACGGTGCGCAACCATGCGCAGCGGCCCATCGTGATTCTGGTCGATACCCAGGGCCAGCGCCTGCGCCACCGCGATGAAATGCTCGGCATTAACAGCTACATGGCGCATCTCGGCAAATGCATCGATCTGGCCCGGCGCCGCGGCCATACCGTTATCGGCCTGGTATACGACCAGGCGCTGTCGGGCGGCTTCATCACCAGCGGCCTGATGGCCGACGCCTGCTACGCGTTGCCGCAGGCCACCATCCGCGTCATGGGCCTGCCGGCGATGGCGCGCATCACCAAGGTGGCGGAAGAGCGTCTGGCCGAACTGGCCGTGGACAACCCGGTCTTCGCGCCCGGCGCCCATAATTACCTCGCCATGGGCGGCGTCGAGGCAATCTGGGAAGGCGAGCTTGCCGCGCAGCTGGAGCAGGCGCTGGACCATGCCGTGCCGCAGGACAGGCGCGCGGAACTCGGCGCGCAGCGGGGCGGCAGGAAATGGTCGCAGCGCGTCGTGCAGGCAGTGCTTGCCGACAGCCATGCTCGCGCGGCATAGCCTGATCTGGCTGCATCCGGAAGGATGGCGGGAAGCGGAAGCGTCGGCGGCAGCCGATTGCACAGACGCCATCCGGCAATGGAGGCAGGCCGACCGTCCGCTGGTTGCGCGCCGACCGGATGCCGATGCAGCCGACGACTCCTGCTGCCTCGGCCTGGCATTGCCGCCCGATCCGGAAAGCAAGAGCAAGCGGCGCATCGGCCTGCGTGTGTCACGCAGCCAAGTGCGGCGGATCGATGCGCCCCTCGCAATCGGGCAGACTATCGGTTATGCGCCGCAGTCGTGGCAGCCGGCGCTGGCGCGCCTCGACGGGCAGTGCGGCGGGATAGGCGCGACATTGCGGGTATTCGGTTCGCTCGCCTTGCAGACGCTGACTGGCCTGCCTTACCTCACGCCGTCATCGGACATCGATCTGCTGTTCGCCCCCGTCAGCCTCCGTCAGCTCGATGAAGGCATGCGCCTGCTCGCCGAAGCAGCGGAACAGCTTCCGCTCGACGGCGAACTGGTCTTTCCCGGCGGCCAGGCGGTGGCCTGGAAGGAGTGGGCGAATGCGGCATGCGCGGGGGACGGGATGCGGGTGCTGGCGAAGGACATGCACGGCGTGCGGCTGATGAAGCCGGCGGAGCTGCGCATGCAACTGGAGCCGGAATCGAAATCCGAACTGGAAGCGGAGGCCGCAAGATGATCGCGCCAATGACACAAGGCCGGACCATTGCTGCCGCCGCCCACACCGAAATGCGTGCCTCCATGTTGAATGGCTGGAACGCGGCAGGGCGGCGCGCCTTTTGCCTGCATGCGGCGCAAGTCGCCGTGTCCAGCCTTTACGACGAACTCGTTCTTTATCCGAAGCCCGGACTGGTGTCGCTGGTGGATAGCGGCAGCCATGACGACATGACCGCGGAAACCTTCTTCCGCAGCCTGTTCTCGCTGCGCGGCTATTTCGTCCGCATCACCGCAGCCGGCATGCATGGCGCGCCTTTCCATGTGCTGAAGCAGCTCGGCATGGAAGCGGAGCATCGCATGCTGCGGGCGACCGGCGGCATCAATACCCATCGCGGCGCCATCTTCGCGCTGGGCCTGCTGTGCGCGGCGGCCGGCCATTGCCAGGCCCGCGGCCTGCCCTTGAACAGCGCGAATATCCGCGCCGCGCTGATGACGGTCTGGGGCCCCGACCTGGCCATGCATGCGCGCCAGTGCGCGGGCCATTCGCATGGCTTGCAGGTGGCTCAACGATATGCCGCGTCCGGCGCGCGCGAAGAAGCGGCGCTCGGCATGCCGTCGGTATTCAATCTCGCATTGCCGGCAATGCAGGCAAGCCTTGCGGGGAGCGGCTGCTGGGAGCGTGCCCGCATCCAAGCGCTGTTTGTCCTGATGGCGAATATCAGCGATACCAACGTGTATTTTCGGGGCGGCGAAGACGGCGCGCGCATGGTCAGCGAATGCGCCGCCGGTTTTCTTGCTCGCGGCGGCACGGCGGCAGCGGACTGGCGCTCGCATGCGCTCGCTTGCCACGAGCGCTTCGTTGCCGCCCGCCTGTCGCCGGGCGGCGCGGCCGACCTGCTCGGCGCCGCCTGCTTCGTGCACAAGCTCGACCGGCAGACAGCGGATGGACATCGCCGGCGGCCATGAGCAAGCGCCTCGCCATACTTTGTCCCGGGCAGGGCGCTCAGCATGCCCGCATGTTCGAGCTGTTCGGCGATACAGGGCAAGGGGCGACCCTGGCCGAGCAATGGTCGCTGCGGGATGCGCTTGGCATGCCGCTCGAACAAGTGCTGAATGATCCCGCGTACCTGTATGCGAACCGTTTCGCCCAGCCGCTGATCGCCGCGGCATCGCTGGCAGCATGGGAAATCGTGAGAACCGTCCTGCCGCCATCGATGCAGCCCGCGCTTGTTGCCGGCTACAGCATCGGTGAACTCACCGCCTACGCCGTCGCCGGCAGCTTGTCGCCGCAAGATGCCGTGGCGCTGGCGGCGCGGCGCGCATCGGCAATGGATGCCTGCATGAACCCCGAAAGCCGGCAAGCCATGCTGGCGGTGTCGGGCTTGGCGCTGCCGCAATTGCGCGAGATGCTGCAGGAGCATGCATTGCACATCGCCATTGAAACCGGGGAAGACAGCGCCATCGTCGGCGGCCTGCAGGGACAGGTAGATGGGCTGCGCCTCATCGCCGAGCAGCGCGGCGCGCGGGCGCTGCCGCTGCCGGTGGAGGTCGCATCCCATACGCCGTTCATGCGCGACGCGGTCCCGCCGTTTCTCGCAGAGATGCGCGGGCATCGCTTTACCGATCCGCAACTACCTGTCGTCTGCGGCATCTCCGCCGAGAGCGTACGCGACAAGGATCGCGCGATGCAGACGCTGGCGCGGCAGCTCGCGGAACCCGTGCTCTGGCAGCAATGCATGGACAACTGCGCGGAAGCCGGGATTACGATCGCGCTCGAACTTGGCCCGGGCAATGCTCTGTCACGCATGCTGAGCCAGCGCCATCCGCAGATCGCCTGCCGTTCCGTCTGCGAATTCCGTTCCGCCGCCGGCGTGGCCGGCTGGATCGGACGGCACTTCGATTAACGCGGCAACCGCATCAAGGCGGTAGTTGAATCAAAGCTCCAGCGTCAGCTTCGACCCCGCGGCGCGGGAGCAGCATGCCATCATCTTGTTGTTTGCTTCCCGCTCGGAACGTGTCAGCACCACATCACGGTGATCGATCTTCCCGGCAAGCACGCGCACTTCGCAGGAGCCGCACAAGCCTTCGCCGCAGTCGCTCTGCACGTCGATGTTGGCGCCGCGCAGGGCATCGAGCAGGGTCTGGCCGGCCGGCACGGTGACGGTAATTCCGGAATCCTTCAGCTCCACTTCGAAGGCATGCTCCTTCGCCGGGTCGAGCGTGCCGCGGCTGGATTCGAAGTGCTCGATGCGCAGCGCATCTTCCGGCCACGACGCGCAGCACTGTTCGAGCGCCTCCAGCATCCGCAGCGGACCGCAGGCATAGATATGCGTGCCCGCTTCAGGAGAGCGCAGCAGCGCGGAAAAATCATTGCGCCGACCCTCGTCTCCCGCATGGACATGCAAGCGGTCTCCATGCAGCTTAGACAATTCATCGAGATAGGCCATCGTGGCGCGGCTGCGGCCGCTGTAATGCAGCGCATAGTCGATGCCGAGTTCCCTGGCCC
Organism: Noviherbaspirillum album; assembly: GCF_035916955.1. Taxonomy (NCBI): domain Bacteria; kingdom Pseudomonadati; phylum Pseudomonadota; class Betaproteobacteria; order Burkholderiales; family Oxalobacteraceae; genus Noviherbaspirillum; species Noviherbaspirillum album. Next base: position 22,711 of record NZ_JAWIIV010000008.1, read on the forward strand.
GCCGCGCCATTGCGATGATGGGCGTGATGCCGATGCCGCCCGCAATGAAAATGACTTTCTTCGCGGTCTCGTCGAAACGGAAATGGTTGCGCGGCCCGCGGATCTTCAGCCGGTCGCCCGGTTTGAGCGCCTGGTGAATCCAGCGCGAACCTCCCCGGCCCTCGGGCTCGTGAAGCACGGCGATTTCAAGCGTTGCGGGATCAGCGGGATCTCCGCAAAGGGAGTACTGCCGCGATAGTTCCGGTGTGCCGCATTCCACATCGATGTGAGAACCGGGCAGCCAGCGCGGCATCGGCCTGCCGTCCGGCGCGACCAGGCGCAGGCGCATGATTTCGCTGGTCAGCGGTTCGATGCTGTCGACCACCACCGTGCGGCTGATTGCGTGGCCGGACGGTTCGCCGATGCGCACCGGCGAAACCGATTCCAGCAGCGCCGGATTCGCGCGCTCCGGGTTCTGCGCCGGGTCCCATTCCACCAGCAGGTGTTCCGGCCCCCGGAACGAGGTGTTCGGCACATAGGTGAAGCTTTGTTCGCATAGCCGCATGTGCGGCAGCCGCCTGGTGAGTTCCTCGAGGAAGATCTGCATTTCCATGCGCGCCAGGTTCTTGCCCATGCACTGGTGGGCGCCATAGCCGAAGGTGAGGTGATCGCTTGAATTGGCACGGCGGATGTCGAGCATGTCCGCATCGTCGAAGTGGCGCTGGTCATGGTTGGCCGATGCCATCACGATCAGCAGCTTGGAGCCGGCGGGAATGTCGATGCCGCCGATCTGCACATCCTTCGTCGCCAGGCGCCTCCAGGCCGGCACCGAGCCGTTGTGGCGCAGGCATTCTTCCACCGCGTTCGGTATCAGGCTCGGGTCCTCGCAGATCTCGCGCCAGGCGGTCGGATGCTGCAGCAGCAGCTTCAGCGCATTGGCGGTGGCGTTGGCGGTGGTCTCGTGCGCGGCGACGATGCCGGCCATCATCATCGAATGCAGATAGGAATCGGTGACCACTTCCGGGTATTCCGCCTGCTTGCGAATGCCGTACTTCATCCATCCGGGGCCGGAAGGGTCCTGGCGCATCTTGTCCAGGATCTTGCCGGCCAGCTGCCAGAAGTTGCCGACCGCATGCGCGACCTTGAGCTGTTCCTCCGGTCTCGGCCGCCCCCAGGTATTGACCGTGTGGGCAATCGAGTACTGGCGCAGCATGTCCATGTCTTCCTCGGGCACGCCTAGGAAATGCAGTGCCACCGTCAGCGGCACTTCCCACAGCATCTGGTCGACCAGGTCCGCCTTGCCGTCGTCGATGAAGCGGTCCACGTAGGCACGGGCAAGTTCGCGCACCATGGGTTCATGGTGCTTGAGGGCTTCGGGCGTGAACGGTTCCATCAGCACCCGGCGGCGGGCCATATGGGCGGGCTCGTCTTCATTGACCAGGGTGCGGTTCATCGCATAGTTGTAGGAAGCCAGCACGGCGTTGGCTTCTTCGCTGGTCGGCGTGATTTTTTCAAGCGCGATGGAAGGGCTGAAGGTCAGGTTATCCCTGAAAACAGCCTTGATGTCGTCGTAGCGGGTCACCACCCAGTAGCCGAGCTTCGGGCTGAAGAACACCGGCTCTTCCTCGCGCGCCCAGCGCACGTATTCCGGCGGGTCCTGCTGATAGGCATCTTCGAACGGATCGAAGGCAGCTGCGCGGTGGCTGACCGGGCAACCCGTGGGAGACCTTGCCTCCGACAGTGCGCGGTGGTCGACAGGGCATGCTGAGGCAGCGGTAGAAGAAGCAGGGATGTTCATGGGAAGTCCTTCCGTTTTGCATGGCGGCATTCATTGATCGGCTACCGTTACATCGTCTTGGGCAGCGCAATACGCGTAATCATACTACGTTATGCGTAACAGAAAAGCGGGCATGAGAGGCTTGTTTATCCGCAAGCGCAGGCGGTGGAGGGTGTAACGGAGTGCCAACGGTGAATGTTGCGGACCTGCGGCGAACGTCATATCACATGTATCAGCCAGTAAGGAAGCTGCGGAAAAGGGAAGTGGTAAGAAGAGCTTTTAACTGGGAGGCGCGCCGCAAAATGCGGGACGTGTTTCATTGCTTTCGCAATGAAGGGGGCAGAGAGGGCGATCGGGGGACTTAATGACGGAGCACTACGATTGAAGCTCTATGGCGGAGCTTGATGAGCAAGCGCGGTTGCTTGATACCGCACATCGCACCCGCCGGGCGGTGGCGCGATGTGCGGTTTGTACTGATGTCGTCAGCGTCCGCGCTGCGACATCCTGCCGAGTGCAATGGCGAGCGCCGCGCCGCCGAGCGCTTTCACCAGTCCCGGATTCTGCGCATAAAAGCGGCTCATCTGGTCGATGACGCCAGGATTTTCACGTTCGGCGTTCCGAGCCAGTTCCTCGAATTCTTCAGGGCGCATGCGCTCCACGTCTTCCGGACGGACACGCATCTGCTGCTGGTCCGACCCGCCGTTGAGCAGTCCGCCAAGGATGCCGCCCAAGCCACCGCCCAGACCTCCACCCATGCCGCCGCCCATGCCGCCGAGGCCGCCCATGCCACCACCGCCCATCCCCCGGTTCAGCATCGACCCAACGACCGCAGGGCCGAGCGCTGCCAGCAGCTGGTTCATCATGCCCGTGCGTTGATGGGTATCCGCCTGCCCGAACATCTGGCCAAGCATGTTGGGAAAGGGGGGAGTCTGGTCGGAGCGGAAGGCCTCGCTCAGACCGTCGGCGAGATCATCGTTCGGCGAATTTTGCGCTACCTGATCGAAGTGCTGCTCGATGTCGTTCGGTGGCTGGTTCGGATTGACGCCGCCATACTGTTGCAGAATGTTTCCAATATCAAATCCTAGTCCCATGATGCTCTCCTTCAAATTGGAAATTTTGGGAAAAAAGAGGGCTGCATTGCAGCCCTCGTGGTGAGGCATGTGGTGACACGCCATGCCGGTCGATTTCTGTCGAAATTCATGCCGGAAATCGCGGCAAAGTGATCAGTGATTAGTGGCGGCGATTGCCTGTCACTCGTTCCGCGCCATAGCGCACCGCGTCCTTCACCTTGTCCCAGGTGCTTCCGGGGTGGCTCGATTCCCAGTCGCTGCGCAGCTGCGGTTCGACTTCCGACCACTGATAATTCTTGTAGCGGTCGCTGCCTGCCATGGTGGTGCCATAGCGATAGGCATCGTCGTAGTCCTCATAGCGTCCGCCGGAGGAGCCGTAGGTGGTTTGCCAGTGGCGGCGGAATTCGTCATCGCCGGCCAGACGGCTGGTGCCGGAGCTTGTGACTCCAAGCTGCTCGACCTCGACATCCGTACGGCGGACCGTATCGTTGATGTCTTCCGTCCTCTGGGTGACTTCCTTGCCGATGACGACTTCCTCGACCACGCGCGCCGTCTTGGCGACCACGGCTTCCTCATCCGTCTCGCGCAGCTCGATGGCACCGTCCTTCATTGCTGCCAGGTCGGCCTGGGTTGCAGGCTTGTCGACGGCATGACGTTCCACCTTGATTTCCTCGTCGCGCAGCTGGACGGATTCCGATACCGGTATTTGACGTACGCGCTGGAACACTCGCACGCCGCCACGCTGCACTTCGCGCTTGCCGACCTGCAACTGCTCCTCGACGACGGGAATGCGGGTTTCGCCAGTAGTAGTGCCCGTGGCGGTCCCGGTGCCGGTGCCGGTGGAACGCAGGCTTGCATAGCTTGCGCGTTCCTTGGCAATCTCGTCCTTTGTATAACGCGGTGCGGACGTGTCGTGGGAGGTCCAGCCCTGCTGTTTCCAATGGCTTACGCGCTCGTCGATGTCGACCGCATTGAAGCTGTTCATGATGCCGGTCGCACGGTCGACATCCTCCTGGCTGTGTACCGTCGCCGTCAATACATAGCTGCCGCGGCGTACCGATTCGGCGTAGGTATCATGATGCCCGGCGTTCTCGTCGCCGCCGAACAGGGAGTAGAAGAAGCCGCGGATGCCGCTGGGGGCATCGCTGGTTGAAGAGCTGGTACCGGCGGATGTGGTTCCTTCGTCATCCCTCTCCGGATTCAATTGCACATCGGCGCGGCTGAAGCCTGCGGCCAGAAGCGCCTGAACTGCTGATTCCGCCTCCGAGAAATTGTCATACACGCCTACTACGGTATTTTCGGATGCGCTGTTACCAATATCACCGGTTGTCAATGCCATGATCGTTCTCCTTGCTGCTGCGAAAATTGGCTGCAAGTGCAGCTAACGGTTGAAGAAATGCCAATAAAGGAATAGGAGAGTAATCAATCGCAGAGGTTCACTCGGAGACTGTAAGAAGGCATGACGCTGCCGTATCTATCTATCCATGCATTGTCTTGGCATGGTGAAATGATCACGTGCAATGCGAAGGTGTACCGCAGGGCCGGTGCTTACCGTTTGCGCTCCGTTACCGGCAGTCTTCCATCAAAGCCGAGCGCCGCACTGATATTGGCCGCCTCGGCGGTCACAAGCGACACGATGCGGCCATCGTGGCCGGTATCGAAACCGCCGCTTGCGCCAAGGGCGGTCAGCACGGCGGTGACGCGGGCGTTGTGATCGAAGATCGGCGATGCCACCGCGCTGATACCGGGAAGCAAGGTATCGTTGATGACCGCATATCCTTTCGCACGTATGGACTTGCGCAGGTTTTCCACCGGATTCCTGCCATGCAGCGATGCCCGCTGCTCGCGGGTGGCATGCGCGAATTCTTCCTCCGCCAGGCCCTGTATGCGTGCGTCATCCATGAAGCTCAGGAATACTTGGCCGGTCGCCGACCAGAGCATCGGCAGCACCGAGCCGGCGCGGACATTGATCGTCACGGGCAGTCCCGGCTCCTCGAAGCGCAGGATCGTGGGCCCCTTGTTGCCCATGACGGCAATGAAACAAGTGACTTGCAGCTCTTCGCGCAAGCGCTTGAGCGCAGGTTCGCCCAGGCGTATCGGATCGCACTGCCGCAGCGCCGCCAATCCGATCTGGATCGCTTCCTGGCCCAGGCAATAATGCTGCGTCGACGGGTCCTGGAACACCAGGCCTTCCTGGCTGAGACTGGCCATGTAGCGATGCACCTTGGCCGTGCTCTCGCCGACTTCGGCCGATACCGCAGTCAGGCTCGCGGCGCCGCCCAGGCGTCCGAGCGCCTTGAGTATGCCCATTCCCATTTCCGCCGATTGCACCCGCTGGCGCCTTTCCTGCAGACGTTGCTGCGGCAGCCGTTGCTCCACCTGCTTTGTCATTGTTTATTCTTCCCCATGCATTCCGGTAAAACACAATTCGATACCGCGATTATGCCGTGCAATGCCAGTCGCCCGGTTCATGACGTCGAACAAGATCCGGCGCTTTCAATGCATGACAGTAGATTATTTTACGATTAGCGTAGTAGTATTACGCAAAAAGACAACATGGTTCCACCGATATCCAGGAGAAGAATGTGAAGAAGATTTTCGCTGCATGCCTGCTTACCCTGCCGGCACTGATCGCAACCACGGCTGCCCACGCGCAGCAAGCCTATCCGTCCAAGACGATCCGGTGGCTGGTGCCTTATCCGCCCGGCGGCGGTTCGGATTTCCTGGCCAGAACCGTGGGCCAGACGCTTTCCCAGCAGGTCGGGCAGCCGGTCATCATCGAAAACAAGGCCGGCGGCAATACCGCGATCGCGGCATCGGAAACGGCGCGCTCGGCGGCCGACGGCTATACCATCCTCAACGCCGACAACGGCACCATGGTGTTCAACTCCGCGCTGTATTCCAAGCTGACTTACAACCCCGAGAAGGATCTGGCGCCGGTCACGCTGGTCGGCCGCTTCCCGATGATCCTGGTTGCGGGCCCGGGGTCGGATGCGAAGGATGCGAAGGATTTCATCGCCAAGGCCAAGGCACGCCCGGGCAGCGTCAACTACGGATCGGCGGGCGCCGGCAGCCCGCATCATCTCGCGATGGAATTGCTGAAGGTGAACGCCGGGCTGCACATGGTGCATATCGCTTACCGCGGCGCGGCGCCCGCCTTGAACGATCTCGTCGGCGGACAGATTCCGGCCATGATGGTCGACCTGGCCGCTGGCGGCGCCTTCATCAAGAGCGGCAAGGTGCGCCCGCTGGCGGTGGCGAATGCGACACGCCTGCCGCAGCTGCCAGACGTGCCGACCTTCGCCGAGCTCGGCTTCAAGAACGTGGAAGCGGCCGCGCTGGTCGGCGTGGTGGCTCCGGCCGGAACACCGGCCGACGTGCTTAATACGCTGAACAAGCAGCTCGTGACCGCCATCAATCAGCCGGCCGTCAAGCAGCGCCTGGTCGAGTTCGGCGTGGAGCCGGTGGCCAGCACGCCGCAGCAGTACGCCGACCTGCTGCGTACCGAAACCGTGCGCTGGCACAAGCTGATCAAGGATCAGAAGATCACGCTGGACTGAGCATCGCTGACCATGGATTGCAGGCCTCTCGGCCTGCGGCATCACAGTCGCGGACGAGCCCGTTTTCATTCGTCCGCGACGCGCACCACCACCTTCCCGAAGTTCCTCCCCTCAAGCAACCCGATCAATGCCGCCGGCGCATTGTCGAGACCGTAGACGATGTCTTCGCGCAGCTTGACCCTGCCGTCGGCAACCCATGCGCCCATGTCGCGCCGGAACGGCTCGAAGCCTTCCTCGTATTGATCCAGGATGATGAAGCCCTGCATGCGGATGCGCTTGTACACCAGTGCGCTCATCAATTGCGGAAGGCGGTCCGGACCCGATGGCAGGCCGAGGTCGTTGTAGTGGGCGATGAAACCGCATACCGGAACGCGCGCGTGCTCGTTGAGCAGCGGCAGCACCGCATCGAACACGGCGCCGCCGACGTTCTCGAAATACACATCAATGCCGTCCGTGCAGGCTTCGGCGAGAAGCTGCGCAAACTGCGGATCGTGGCGGTCGATGCAGGCATCGAATCCGAGTTCCTCGACCACGTAGCGGCATTTGTCGAGGCCGCCGGCAAGGCCGACAACGCGTGCTCCCCTGAGCTTGGCAATCTGTCCGACCACCGAGCCGACCGCGCCGCTGGCCGAGGCGACCACCACGGTTTCGCCCGGCTGCGGGTCGCCGATCTTCAGCAAGCCGTGATAGGCGGTGAATCCCGGCATGCCGAGCAGGCTCAATGCATGAGACGGATGTTTCGTATCGGCGATCGGCATCAGGTCCATGCCGTCGGACAGCGCGTACTGCTGCCAGCCGGCGTTGCCGAGCACCAGGTCGCCTTCGCGGAACTTCGGATTCCTGGAGGCGACAACGCGATTCACCGTGCCGCCGACCATGACTTCGCCCAGCGCCAGCGGCGGCGCATACGAGGGACTTTCGCTGATCCGGCCACGCATGTAGGGGTCCAGCGAAAGATACAAGGTGCGAAGAAGGACTTGTCCGTCAGCCGGCGCCGGCAGGGCGGTTTGTTCGAGGCGGAAATCCTGCACCGAGGGTAAGCCTTGAGGGCGGGCGGCAAGGACGATGCGGTGGTTGCTGTCGGCGCCGCGGATGGTTTGCTGCATGTTGTTCTCCTTATTTGAAAGTTGGATGTGGTCAGCGGTGTATTTTGGGACGAGTTCTATTAGACCAGTCGTCTAGTGGGTCGGTAAAAAAAGGCCGCGCATCATGCACGGCCCGGAAAATCAATCAGCCGTTGCGCAAAGTCCGAGCAGCTGCCTCGTGCTCGCCATGGCGTTGTCCAGCGGCGAGCGCGAGCGGGTGATCTTGGCCAGCAGGCTGGCGCCCAGCCATGTCTGGTAGAGCCTGGTGGCCAACTCCGCCGGATCGGCCGCATCGGCCTGAAGCGGCAGCGATCCGTCCGCCTTGCCGGCTTCGATGCATCGCGCCAAGCGTTCAATGATGCGCCGCGTGCCTTGGTCGAGCACGGCGCGCATGCGCTCCGACAGGTCGCAGACTTCCGCGCCCAGCTTCACCACCAGGCAGCGGTCGGCGGGATTGTCGCTGATCTGGGTGGCGAGCCAGTAATCCCAGAAGGCCATCAGGCGTTGCGCCTCCGGGCCGGGACGGGCAAGCAAGGCATCCAGGTGCTGCAGGAAGCCGCTGAAGTACTGCCCAAGCAGCGCTTCCCCGAAGCCTTCCTTGGAGTCGAAGTAATGATAGAAGGAGCCCTTGGGGATCTGCGCGGCGGCCAGCAATTCGGTCAGGCCGACGGCGGTGAAGCCCTTGCCGAGAATCAAAGGCTTGGCCACGTCCAGGATGTGCTGCCTTACGTCGGTACCAGTGGTTGCAGTGTTCATGCAGCGTATGCTAACTCGACATTAGACCGGTCGTCTAGTAATTTCTCGCCCGCCCCCATCTGATGGATCCAGTCCCTAGGCCGCGAGCTGTCCGGCGTGCAATTGAGGCAGGTTTTCTTCCCCGCGATCGGCGACATGCACCGCAAGCCCGGTTTGCCCGGGGAGAATGTCGGACCGCAGCGTCAGTGCCGGAATCTCGTAGTCGCCGGCATTCTGGGGCCGGAATGGAATCGGTTCGGCGGTGAAGAGCGTATCGAGCCGCTGCCCGAGCGCGTCGCAGATTCCCGCGAATCTGTCCTCGTCGGTGCGGCCCGTCCGATAGACCATGAACGGCGGCAGTACCTCGAAGCCGGGATAGAACAGGATGCCGTGCTGGATCGGGAACAGGATGTCGTCGATCGGGCCGTTAATGCCGCGCGGGCCATAGTGCGATTCCCATCCGCCCGTGGTCACGATCAGCATCGCCCGCTTGCCCGCCAGCGTGCCTTCCCCGAAACGGTCGCCCCAGCGGTTATCGGAATGCTCGCCGACACCATAGGCGAAGCCATATGCATATACGCGGTCGACCCAGCCCTTCAGGATCGCGGGCATCGAGTACCACCACAACGGGAATTGCAGGATCACCGCATCGGCCCACAGCAACTTCTCCTGCTCGCGCGCGATGTCCTCGCTCTGGCAGCCATTTTCGAAAGCATGCTTCGAATCGAGGGAGGGATCGAAGCGCGCTCCGGGCCGCCGCTGCGTGCTGTCGTCGGCATCGAGCGAGGCTTTCCACTGCATTGCATACAAGTCCGAAACCTGGACCGAATGCCCGGCGCCTTTCAGCCGGCTTACCGCGAAATCCTTCAGCGAGCCGTTCAGTGACCTGGGTTCCGGATGCGCATGGACGAGAAGTATGTTCATGACTGGCCTTTCAATGTGATTGGGAAAGGGCAGGATAGACCGGCCTCCGGTATATTGGAAATGAATTACCAATATTCCAGGTATTAAGATGATTAATCTCCGCAAGCTCGACCTCAACCTCCTGGTGACGCTCGACGTGCTCCTCGCCGAACACAATGTGACGCGGGCGGCACAGCGCCTCAATTTTTCCCAGCCCTCCGTCAGCGTTCATCTTGCCAAGCTCAGGGACATTTTCGGCGATCCTCTTCTGCTGCCCGGACCGCGCGGGATGCAGCCCACCGCCAGGGCCGAAGCATTGCGCGAACCCTTGAGGGAAGCGCTGGAATCTCTGGAGCGTGCGGTGGCGCCGGCCCGCCCGTTCATTCCTGCGGAGTCCAGCCACACATGGCGCTTGGCCGCTTCCGATTCCAGTGAATCGAGCATCCTGCTGCCGGCGATGGCGGCCCTGCGCGCGGCGGCGCCGGCAATGCGGCTGGCGGTGCTCGACCTGCAACCCTCGCGCATGGCAAGGCAGGCCGAACAAGGCGAGATCGATCTTGCCTTCCATACCAGCGAAGACTCGCCGCCCGGGCTGCGCCGCCGCACGCTGTTCGCGGAGCGGTATGTGCTTGCCGGCAGGGCGGGCCATCCGCGCCTGAAGCGGAGGCCGACGCTGGCGCAGTTCTGCAAGCTCGAACATGTCATCGTGTCGCCCGACGGCGGCGGCTTCCACGCCGTCACCGACGATGTGCTGGCCGATGCCGGCCTGACGCGCAAGGTGGTTCTCTCCGTTCCGCACTTCCTGTTCATGATGTCGGTGCTGGCCAGCACCGACCTTGTCGCGATGCTGCCGTCACGTTTGGTGCGCAATACCACGGTGCTGCAGGTCGTCGAGCCGCCGGTGGATGTGCCCGGCTATGAAATGGCCATGCTCTGGCATGAGCGTTCCCATCGGGATCCAGCGCACCAATGGCTGCGGGAAACGATCGCAGCGTCGGTGTGAGACCGGATGAAAAGCAGGATACCGACCTCGGCCGGCAGCGATGACCGCGGCGCAGCTCTCCGGTCTGCTGAGGTGAATGATCCAGATCAACTTTCCCCGGATTTTTGCGAGCTCGATCACAAGTATTTTCGTTGCCCCGGCGGATAGCCTCATTTAAGATGCATTTAATCAGCATCTTAAAAGGGAGTGACATGGCACTGATCATCATCGAGGACGGCGTCCTCGGAAGCCGCGAACCGCAGGCCTCGGGAAGGCCGCTGCTGCGGCTCGGCTTTCGTCCTTTCTACCTGCTCGGCGCGGCCTTTGCAGCGCTGAGCGTGCCGCTCTGGATCGCCCATCTGTACGGCTGGCTCCGGCTGTCGTCCAACATCACGGTGGGCTGGCATGCCCATGAAATGGTGTTCGGATTCGCCGTCGCCGTCATCATCGGATTCATGTACACCGCAGGCCGCAACTGGACCGGGCTGTGGACGCCGCGCGGCAGCACGCTGGCCGCGATCTGCGCGCTGTGGCTGGCGGGACGTGCGGCGATGCTGTTTGGCAGCGGCGCATCGGCGGCGCTGATCGATCTCGCCTTTCTGCCTGCCGCCGCCTTCCCGCTGTACCAGGTGCTGCGGCGCGCCGGCAACAAGCGCAACATGATGCTCATCGTACTGCTCGGCCTGTTGACGGCAGCCAACGCGGGCTACCATGCCGCGGCGCTGGCATGGATAAGCCGGTCGCCGCTGGAGTTCGTCAAGGCCGGTATCCTGGTCATCGTTGTCATCGAAGCGATTATCGGCGGCCGGGTGATTCCGATGTTCACCAGGAATGGCGCGCCCGGCACCGAACCGGTGATCAATGCCAGGCGCGACCGCATCGTGATGGGCGCGACCGTTGCCGCCGCATTCGGTTTTGACGCCGATCTGCCGGCGCCGCTGATGGCGGCGCTGGCCGCCGCCGCCGCGGTTGCGCAGGCCACTCGCCTGATCGGCTGGAAGCCGCTTGCCAGCCTGCGCCAGCCGCTGTTGTGGATTCTGCATCTTTCCTACGGCTGGATTCCGATCGGCTTCGCGCTGATGGCGCTGCATGCACTTGGCGCGGTGCCGGAAAGCGCGGCGCTGCATGCGCTGGCCGTGGGATCGATGGCCGGGCTGATCATCGGCATGATCACCCGCACCGCGCTCGGCCACACCGGACGTCCGCTGAAGGCTGGACGCGTCGAGATTGCGATGTACCTGCTGATACAGGCGGGTGCGGTCGCGCGCCTGATTGCGGCACTCGGCATGGACGGCAGCGGGATGGTGGCACTGGTCACGGCGGCCATATGCTGGAGCGCGGCGTTCGGGCTGTATCTTGCTCTGTACGGTCCCTACCTGTTCGCTGCACGCATCGACGGGCGCGAAGGCTGAAATGCAGGGTGCCTGAGATGCCTCGATGCCGGCATAAAGCTGTAAAATACATGCGTCTTATTGTACGAACAGGCGGCCCCAAATGCGACTGACCAGCTACACCGACTATGCGCTCCGAACACTGATGCACCTGGCCGCCAATCCAGATCATCTGGTCACGATCAGCGACATTGCCGACACCCACGGCATAGCAAAAAATCATCTGACCAAGGTCGTCCACCAGCTCGGCGTGCAAGGCTTCATCGAAACCGTGCGCGGCAGGAGCGGCGGCCTGCGCCTGGGCAAGAATCCCAAGGACATCCGGATCGGCGACGTGGTACGCCAGACCGAAACGGATTTCTACATGGCCGCCTGTTTCGATATCGAAGACCAGGGATGCGCCTACGCGAGCGGCTGCGGCCTGAAGGGTGTGCTTTCCCGCGCCACCGACGCCTTCCTCGGCGTGCTGGATGAAGTCACGCTGGACAGCCTGATGCAGAAAAAAGGGCGCACGCTGAAGGGGATAGAAATACGCGACGCGAAGCTGGCCTGAGAGGCGGACGCGATACGCGGATCCCATCGCCTGGGACACTGGAATAGCAGGAGTAATCAAATGAAAACACGCGGCCATGTGCCGCGTGTTTTCATTTGTACGCCGCGCACCCCGGAAGCAATACGGCAAGCCAGTTGACTGCGGCACCCCGGCAATCTATTGACCAAAATCAACTGTCCGGGAAACGATCAATAAAACTTGAAGCCAAAATAGTTTAGAGTTAAAGTATATTGCGGTTGCCACGAAGAGGGCGCCGGCCCCGCACCATGCTGACCATGAGGAGCGCACATGAAGCACACCAAGCAGACGGACAGTTTTGCCGTGGACAGCCTTCCGCCGAAGGAGCAATGGCCCCAGTTCCTGTTTGAATTGCCCGCACTTCATTATCCGGCGCAACTCAACTGCGCTACCGAGTTGCTGGACAAGGCCGTTGCCGCAGGTCTGGGCGGCAAGCCCGCCGTGCGCAGCCGTTCGGAAACCTGGACCTATGCCGAACTGGCCGACAAGGTCAACCGCATCGCAGGCGTGCTGGCCGAGGACATGAAGCTGGTGCCCGGCAGCCGCGTCCTGCTGCGTGGCGCAAATCAGCCGATGATGGCGGCATCGATACTTGCGGTATGGAAGGCGGGATGCATCGCGGTGCCGACCATGCCGCTGCTGCGCGCGCCGGAGCTGGCCGTCATCATCGAGAAAGCGCGCATCGGCGCCGCATTGTGTGCGGACGGGCTGCGTGAGGAAATGGAAAAAGCGCGCGAGCAAGGCGACATCCTCAAGCAGGTGGTGTATTTTGGCGGCAATGCGCAGGACGGGCTGGAACGGCTGATGGAATCGAGGTCCGGCAATTTCGCGGCGGCCGAAACCTCCGCGGAGGACGTCTGCCTGATTGCCTTCACCTCGGGCACCACCGGCAAGCCGAAGGGTACGATGCATTTTCACCGCGACATTCTTGCCGCCTGCGACTGCTTTCCGAAATCCATCCTGCAGGTGCAGCCGGATGACGTATTCATAGGCACGCCGCCGCTGGCGTTCACCTTCGGCCTCGGCGGCCTGCTGCTGTTTCCGCTGCGCGCAGGCGCCACCGCCGTGCTGCTCGAAAAGCTGACGCCGGAGACACTGATGCAGGCGGTGCAGGAATTCCGCACCACCGTATGCTTCACCGCGCCAACCTTCTATCGACAGATGATCGGGTTCGCGGACCGCTACGACATTTCCAGCCTGAAGAAATCCGTTTCCGCCGGCGAAGCCCTGCCCACCGCAACGCGGGATGCCTGGCAGCGCGCTACCGGCATCGAGATGATCGACGGCATCGGTTCGACGGAGATGCTGCACATCTTCATTTCCGCCGCCGGCGCGGACATCCGCCCGGGAGCGGTCGGCAAGCCGGTTCCGGGGTACCAGGCCTGCGTGCTCGACGATGAAGGCCGCCCCTTGGGTCCCGGTGCGGTAGGCCGGCTCGCGGTAAGAGGCCCTACCGGCTGCCGCTACCTGTCGGACCCGCGCCAGGCCGACTATGTGCAGCACGGCTGGAACCTCACCGGCGATGCCTTCGAGATGGATGCAGACGGTTATTTCTGGTACCGGGCGCGCACCGACGACATGATCATCTCGGCCGGTTACAACATCGCCGGTCCCGAAGTGGAAGATGCGCTTCTGAAACATCCCGCCGTTGCCGAATGCGCGGTCATTGGCGCGGCGGACGAGGAGCGCGGCCAGATCGTGAAGGCCTATGTCGTGCTCAGGCCAGGCAATGTGCAGTCGGCCGAACTTACGCGGCAGCTGCAGGATCATGTAAAGCAAAGCATTGCGCCGTACAAATATCCGCGTGCCATCGAATACCGTGATGCCCTGCCGCGCACCGAAACCGGAAAGCTGCAACGCTTCAAGCTGCGCCAGGAAACCAACTGAGAGCAAACTGCAAGACACGGCTGCAATCCGGTCAACCGGGCGGCAAAGGAGGAAGACCCATGAAGATAGTTTGCATCGGCGGCGGACCCGCCGGACTGTATTTCGGCCTGCTGATGAAGAAGAAGGATCCGCGGCATGAGATCACGGTGATAGAACGCAACCGCGCCTACGATACCTTCGGCTGGGGCGTGGTGTTTTCCGACCAGACCCTCGGCAACCTGACTGCGGCCGACGAAGACACCGCGCGCACCATACTGCAGTCCTTCAATCACTGGGATGACATCGAGGTCAATTACAAGGGCAAGACCATCCGTTCCGGCGGCCACGGCTTCTGCGGCATCGGCCGCAAGCGCCTGCTCAACATCCTGCAGGAGCGCTGCGAACAGCTCGGCGTGCGGCTGGTCTTCGAGAACGACGTCGCCGACGACCAGGCGATCGCCGCCGCCTACGACGCCGACCTGGTGATCGCCAGCGACGGGCTCAACAGCCGCATCCGCAACCGCTATGCCGAGACTTTCCGGCCCGAGGTCGAGACGCGCAACTGCCGCTTCGTCTGGCTGGGCACGAAGAAGATGTACGACGCGTTCACCTTCGCCTTCGAACAGACCGAGCATGGCTGGTTCCAGGCGCACATCTACCAGTTCGACGGCGATACCTCGACCTTCATCGTCGAGACGCCGGAAGACACGTGGAAGAAGGCCGGCCTGGACAGGATGAGCCAGGAGGAGGGAATTGCTTTCTGCGAAAAGCTCTTCGCCCGCTACCTCGACGGACATCCGCTGTTGAGCAATGCCAAGCATCTGCGCGGCTCCGCCATCTGGATCAATTTCCCGCGCGTGGTCTGCAACACCTGGGTGCAATGGAACGAAGTGAACGGCAGGCGCGTTCCCGTGGTGCTGATGGGCGACGCCGCGCATACCGCGCATTTCTCGATCGGCTCCGGCACCAAGCTGGCGCTGGAAGACGCGATCGAACTGGCGAACTGCTTCCGCCAGCATGGCAAGGATGGCGAAGCAACGCTGGAGCAGGTGCTGGAGCGCTACCAGCAGCTGCGCTCGGTCGAAGTACTGAAGATACAGAACGCCGCCCGCAATTCCATGGAGTGGTTCGAGAACGTGGACCGCTATTCGCGGCTCGATGCCGAGCAGTTTGCCTACTCGATGCTCACCCGCAGCCAGCGTATCTCGCATGAGAATTTGCGGCTGCGAGATCCCGACTATGTGCGACGCTATGAAGACTGGATCGCGCGGCGCGCCTTCGAGCAGGCCGGTATCGACTATGCCGCGCCGGCCGACGGCAAGAGCATTCCCCCCATGCTCACGCCGTACCGCCTGCGCGGCGCGGTGCTGAAGAACCGCATCGTCGTGTCGCCGATGGCGCAGTACTCGGCCGTGGACGGCACCGTGGGCGACTATCACCTGGTGCACCTCGGCAGCCGTGCCATGGGCGGCGCAGGCATGGTGTTCGCGGAAATGACCTGCGTCTCGGCCGATGCCCGCATCACGCCGGGCTGCCCCGGACTGTATGCGCCCGAGCATACGGCGGCCTGGAAGCGCATCGTCGATTTCGTGCACCAGAGCACCGACGCCAGGATCGCGCTGCAGCTTGGCCATGCCGGCCCCAAGGGATCGACCCGGCTCGGCTGGGACGGCATCGACCTGCCGCTCGACGAAGGCAACTGGCCGCTGGTCGCCGCCTCGGAACAGCAATACATCGAAGGCGTGTCGCAGCGGGCGCGCGCCGCCACGCGCGACGACATGGAACGCATCACCGCCGATTTCGTGCGCGCCACGCAGGCGGCGGCGGAGGCCGGCTTCGACTGGCTGGAACTGCACTGCGCGCATGGCTACCTGTTGTCGAGCTTCATTTCACCCCTGACCAACAGGCGCACCGATGACTTTGGCGGCACGCTCGAAAACCGCTGCCGCTTCCCGCTGGAGGTGTTCGCCGCCATCCGCGCGGTGTGGCCGGAGGACAGGCCGATCAGCGTGCGCATCTCGGCGCACGACTGGGTGGAAGGCGGCATCACGCCGGCCGACGCGGTGCAGATCGCCAGGCTGTTCAAGGAAGCCGGCGCCGACATGATCGACTGCTCGTCGGGACAGGTATCCAAGCAGGAGCAGCCCGTCTTCGGGCGCATGTTCCAGACGCCGTTCTCGGACCGCATCCGCAACGAGGTTGGCATTCCCACAATCGCGGTGGGCGCGATCTATGAAGCCGACCATGCCAACAGCATCATTGCCGCCGGCCGCGCCGACCTGTGCGCAATCGCGCGCCCGCACCTGGCGAACCCGGCCTGGACGCTCAATGAAGCCGCGAAGATCGGCTATACCGGCATCGAATGGCCGAAGCCATACCGCCCCGCGAAGATTCAGCTGGAACGCAATCTCGAACGCGAGCGGCAGATGGCGGCCGCCAGCAGCGGCCTGACGCCGCAGCAGATCGCAGCCCGGCTGATGGAGGGTGCATGACTGCCGGCGAACGTCCGCTGAGCGGCAGGCATGCGCTGGTGACCGGCGGCGGGCGCGGCATCGGCGCCGCGATCGCCCGGGCCTTGCTGGAGCAGGGCGCCGCCGTCAGCCTGCTGGGCCGCGACAGGTCGACGCTGGAAGCGGCGGCGCGGGAAATGTCGGCACTTGGAGAAGTCGCCTGCTTCACCGCCGACGTCGCAGACCCCGATGCCGTCAGTGCGGCATTCACCGACGCGGCGGCGCGCGGCGCGATAGACATCCTGGTCAACAATGCAGGGCAGGCGCATTCCGCGCCCTTCCTCAAGACCGATGCGAAGCTCTGGCGCGACATGCTTTCGGTCAATCTCGAAGGCACTTTCCATTGCACGCAGGCTGCATTGCCCGGCATGCTCGACAAGGGATGGGGACGTATCGTCAATGTCGCCAGCACCGCGGGCCTTACCGGCTATGCCTATGTGTCGGCCTACTGCGCGGCCAAGCATGGCGTAATCGGCCTGACACGCGCGCTGGCGCTGGAGCTTGCCGCCAAGGGCGTCACGGTGAACGCGGTCTGCCCCGGCTATACCGATACCGACATGGTCAGGGAGACGGTGGCCAATATCGTGCAGAAGACGGCGCGCAGCGCGGAACAGGCGCGCGCCGAACTGGCGGCCGGCAATCCGCAGAAGAGGCTGGTGGCTCCGGAAGAAGTTGCCAACGCCGTGGTCTGGCTGTGCCTGCCGCAATCGGCGGCGATGAACGGCCAAGCCATCGCGGTGGCCGGCGGCGAAGTCATGTAAGGAAACATCGATGTCACGCAAATCCATCAGCACCATCGCCGTGCAGGCGCAGCAAGCGGAACGACAAGCGGAACAACAAGCCGAACACGAATCGGCGCAGGTTTTTGACCTGGAAAGCCGGCTCGATAAGGACCACCACGAGGACCATCACCAGTCGCTGCGGCTGTGGCTGCGCATGCTGTCCTGCACGGTGCTGGTCGAAGACCGCATACGCTCTAGGCTGCGCAGCGAATTCGGCATCACCCTGCCGCGCTTCGACCTGATGGCGCAGCTGGAGCGCCATCCCGACGGCTTGCGCATGGGCGAACTGTCGAAGCGGATGATGGTCACCGGCGGCAACATCACCGGCATCACCGACCAGCTGGAACAGGAAAAGCTGGTGGTGCGCGTGCCGGACCCGAACGACCGGCGCGCCTTCAGCGTCAAGCTCACGCCGGCCGGGCGCCGCGCCTTCCGCCGCATGGCGGCCGTGCATGAGGGCTGGATCGAGGAAATGCTGGGCGGCCTGAGCGCCGGCGAGAAAGGCGCGCTGATCGACCTGCTGTCGAAGATCAAGCACCATCTGAACGGCCCTGCGGCCGAGAACCATGAATAGCAAGGAAACAGGGGAACCAACATGCGCTACCTGCAAGGAGAACCACAACAACTGCCCGGCAACCGCAAGTCGCTGGCCGCCTATGCGGCGCGGCACTTCCGCTTCGAGGTGAGGGAAGGCGTCGCGACGCTGACGCTGAATCGCCCCGAGCGGAAGAATCCGCTGACCTTCGAATCCTATGCCGAACTGCGCGACCTGTTCCGCGAGCTGGCGCATGCCGACGACATCAAGGCCGTCGTCATCGCCGGCGCCGGCGAGAACTTCTGCTCGGGCGGCGACGTGCATGACATCATCGGCCCGCTCACCAAGCTCGACATGCCCGGCCTGCTCACCTTCACCCGCATGACCGGCGACCTGGTGAAGGCAATGCGCGCCTGCCCGCAGCCCATCGTCGCCGCCATCGACGGCATCTGCGCCGGCGCCGGCGCCATCCTCGCGCTGGCGTCCGACATGCGCTTCGGCACGGCGCGCAGCAAGACCGCATTCCTGTTCACCCGGGTCGGTCTGGCCGGCTGCGACATGGGCGCCTGCGCGATCCTGCCGCGCATCATCGGACAGGGCCGCGCGTCGGAGCTGCTGTACACCGGCCGCGCCATGGGCGGCGAGGAGGCGGAACGCTGGGGCTTCTTCAACCGTCTCGTCGCGCCTGAAGCGGTGCTCGCCGAAGCGCAGCAGCTTGCCGCCCAGCTTGCAGGCGGCCCGACCTTCGCGCACGGCATGACCAAGAAAATGCTGCACCAGGAATGGAACATGGGCGTGGACGAGGCGATCGAGGCGGAAGCCCAGGCCCAGGCCATCTGCATGGCGACCAACGATTTCCACCGCGCCTATCATGCCTTCGTCGCCAAGCAGAAGCCGGAATTCGAAGGCGATTGAAGATCGAAAACAGGAAAACACATGTCCGATAAAAGCTACCTGAACTGGCCTTTCCTCGACGGCCGCCACCGCGAGCTCGAAGCCTCGCTCGATAGCTGGGCGAGCGAACACGTCGCCCAGCAGCATGAAGCCGATGTGGATGCCGCCTGCCGCGCGCTGGTGCGCAGCCTCGGCGCCGGCGGATGGCTGCGGCATGCGGTCGGCGGAACGGCATTCGGCGGCGCCGGCGAAGCCATCGACACTCGCGCCATATGCCTGATCCGCGAAACGCTGGCGCGTCATTCCGGCCTCGCCGACTTCGCCTTCGCCATGCAGGGCCTGGGCTCGGGCGCAATCACGCTGCACGGCAGCGATGCGCAGAAGCGCCGCTATCTGCCGCGGGTCGCCGCCGGCGAAGCGATCGCCGCATTCGCCCTGTCCGAGCCGGATGCCGGGTCCGACGTCGCCTCCATGCAATGCGCGGCTGAGCAGGAAGGAGACGGCTACGTGCTGCGCGGAGAAAAGACCTGGATCTCGAACGGCGGCATCGCCGATTTCTATGTGGTCTTCGCCCGCACCGGCGAGGCGCCCGGCGCGCGCGGTATTTCCGCATTCATCGTCGATGCCGATGCGCCGGGGCTGGAAATCGCCGAGCGCATCGACGTGATCGCGCCGCATCCGCTGGCGCGGCTGCGCTTCGCCGATTGCCGCATTCCGGCGTCGAGCCGGCTGGGCGCGGCCGGCGAGGGTTTCAAGGTGGCCATGGCCACGCTCGACATTTTCCGCACCTCGGTCGCCGCGGCCGCGCTCGGCTTCGCCCGGCGCGCGCTCGACGAAGCCCTGCACCGCGCCGGCACGCGCAGCATGTTCGGCCAGGTGCTTGCGGATTTCCAGCTCACCCAGGCCAAGCTGGCGCAGATGGCCACCGGCATCGATGCGGCGGCGCTGCTCACCTACCGTGCCGCCTGGCAGCGCGACCAGGGCGAGCGCGTCACCAAGGAAGCGGCCATGGCGAAGATGACGGCGACCGAAACCGCTCAGCAGGTGATCGACGCGGCGGTGCAGATGTTCGGCGGGCTGGGCGTGGTCAGCGAACAGCCGGTCGAGCGCCTGTATCGCGAGATCCGCGCGCTGCGCATCTACGAGGGCGCGACCGAAGTCCAGCAGCTCATCATCGCGCGCGAACTGCTGCGCCAGGCTGCAAACAGCAATGCAAAGGCGGCGGCATGATGAACGGCATGCCTGGCGGCGAGAGCTTCCGCAGGTATATACCGGTGCGTTTTGGCGACTGCGACCCCGCCGGCATCGTGTTTTATCCCCGCTATTTCGAAATGTTCAACAACCTGGTGGAAGACTGGTGCGCGCAGGAGCTCGGCGTCGGCTTCCGCGACATGCACCTGGCACAGCATTGGGGCGTGCCGACCGTGCACCTGGAGACCGACTTCGTCGCGCCGAGCGAACTGGGCGAAGTCCTCCAGGCCCGCCTGCAGGTGCGCAGGATCGGCGGAAGCTCGCTGCATGTCGCGATACAGCTGTGCGGCCCCGACGACGGCGAACGCGTTCGCGCGAAACTCGTGCTGGCCGCCATGGACTTGCGCGAACGTCGCGCGATACCGCTGCCGCCGGAATTCGCCAGGAAGGCTTCCCGCTTCCTGGTAGCAGCCGCAGATGACAATCAAGAACAGAAAGGAACAGCATGAACATCCTGCAACCACCGGACTGGGCGCGCCCGAAAGGTTATGCGAACGGCATCGCCGCCAGGGGCAAGATGGTGTTTGTCAGCGGCATGATCGGATGGGACAAGGAATGCCGCTTCCAGACCGCGGACTTCGCCGGCCAGGTGCGCCAGGCGCTGCAGAATGTGGTCGATGTCCTGCGCGAAGCCGATGCCAAGCCGGAGCATATCGTGCGCATGACCTGGTATGTGGTGGACAAGCAGGAATACGTCGGCGCCTACAAGGAAATCGGCGAAGCCTACCGCGACATCATCGGGCGCCATTATCCGGCGATGACGGCGGTGCAGGTCACCGCGCTGGTCGAAGACCAGGCCCGGGTCGAGATCGAAGTGACCGCCGTCGTTCCGGACTGAAGGTCATCCCTGCTCCGCATCCTTTGCGGATGCATGCTGCCAGCGCACGATCTCGTCGGCATGCGCCGCCAGAAAAGCCTGCAGGCGATGGAAGCGCCGCGTCGTCTGGCGGTCGAACAGGCGTTTCACCACAGGCTCGATCAGCCATCTGAGGAAAGGCGGCCCCGCCTCGAAGGTGTAGGTGTACACCATCACGGACCGGCCTTCCCGGCCGGGCCGGTGCTTCATCGATGCCGCCCAGCTCCGGAATGGAAATGAGCGACCGACCATCGCGGCGGCTGCGAGCCGAGGCCTTTCGAATGACACGAAGCGGGTCGACATCGCCAGTCCGCGCATCCAGCCGCCGCCGGTGTTCTCGGTGACCGCGCCGACATAGGGGCAGGGCGCGCCGTCGGTCACATGCGTATCGCTGACCAGCGAATCCCAGCGCAGGCGCCAGCAATGGTAGTGAAAGGCATCGAATACCACCTCGGCGGGCGCCGGCATGTCGAATTCGAAACGCTCATGCGCCATCGGCATGCCTCTCGTGCGCGATATGCGTCTTCATGCCCCAGCGTTCGAATTCCGGCATGAAGTCCGGCAGCGCCAGCCAGCCCATCGCCACATGCGCGCCGGACGCGGCCAGGCTGCCGCCGGCGATGCGTTCTGCCAGGAGGATCGCGGCCATGCAGGGTATCTCCGGGCCGTGGTTGTTGCCGGCGGCGATGTGCCAGGACCGCCGCGCGGCGCGCTGCGCATCGCGCCCGGACACTACCAGTTCGAACCCGGGCCGCTGCGCAAGCGCCCGGCAGATGCGTTCGCCGAAATTGCCGTAACCGCCAGGTACGATGGTTTTCAATCCTGTGGCCCTTCCCCGCCGTCGATCGCGATTGCGACCTTGCCGAACTGCCTGCCGGCTTCGAGATGATCCAGCGCGGCATGGATATCATCCAGCCGGTAGCGCGCCGAAACGATGGGTTGCAGCGCGTTGCTTTCGACGAAGCGCAGCAGATCGGCGAATTCACCGAGGCTGCCCAGGGTCGATCCGAAGATCTGCAACTGGCGGATGAATACCCGGCGCAGGTCGGCTCCGGGCTGGTCGCCCGTGGTCGCGCCGCAGGTCACCAGGCGTCCGCCGCGCACCAGCGACTTGAGCGCGCTCGACCATGCGGCCTGGCCGACGTTTTCGATCACGACATCGACGCCGCGTCCGCCGGTCAGCGCGAGCACCGCCTTGGCGACATCCTGCTCGCCGGCGTTGATCGCGTGGTCGGCGCCGGCTTCCAGTGCGCGCTTGAGCTTGCCGTCGTCGCGCGAAGTGACGATGGCTTTTGCGCCGGCCATCTTCGCCAGTTGCAGCGCCGCCAGCGACACGCCGCCGCCCACGCCGAAAATCAGTACCGTTTCCCAGGGCTTGAGCTGCGCCTTGGAAAACAGCATGCGCCAGGCGGTGAGATAGGTCACGCCGAGCGCGGCGGCCTGCGCATGATCGAGATGGGATGGCATGGCAAAGACGTTGGCTGCGGGCAGCGCGACATATTCCGCCAGTGTGCCGTCGCGGTGTTCGCCCAGGTAGCTGACCGCAGTGCACAGCACGATATCGCCGCGCAGGCAGAATTCGCAGCGGCCGCAGCCGATGGCCGGATGCAGCACCACCTGCTGCCCGGGCGCGAGCAGCCTCTCCCCGGCATCCACTTCTTCCACGATGCCCATGCCGTCCAGTCCCAGGATCTGCGGCAGCCGGTGCGTGATGCCGGCGCCGCTGTCGCGCATGTACAGGTCGACGCGGTTGAGCGTGGCCCAGCGCATGCGCACCAGGACTTCGCCGGGCCGCCGGACCGGGTCCGGCCGTTCGGCGATGGAAACCACTTCATTGCCGCCATGGCCGGTCAGGAATGCCGCTTTCATCTTGCCTCCACAATGTTGTGTCTCCGGAAAGGATACTACGCCCGCAGGCCCCCCAGCGAAAGCTTTCCCGAGCGGCCGGCGCGGCTGAGTGGCGAAAGGCATGCAAGGGTTCCATCTCCGCCCCTGATCATGAATTTCTTTTTACCTGAAGGCGGCGCCAAGCCGCAGGCCGCCATAAAAATTGCCGTATGGAACCATGTTCTTTCAGCCTGCCACAGATTGAACATGAACATGTCTGTCAAATCCCCCTTCCAGCAACCTCCTTCGTCCCACGGCATGCATCCGGTCAAGGATGGACACCATGTGCCGGATGCCGCCGCCTTGAAGGCTGCTATCGGGAAGGGTGCCGAAGCGTTGGGCGCGATGCAGCTGACTTCGCACGCCGCCTTTCATGAACTCGCCGGCATGGTGCACGGCCGTGAGGCGCATGCGCGCCAGGCCAGGCAGCCGCAGCCGGGCGGCGCCACGCAGAACCAGCAGCGAAGCAACAATGTGCCGGCACGCGGGGCCGTCCGCCAGCGCGGCCCGCAGCCTCCGGCAGACGCAAAGGCCGGACAGGGTGAGGAAAGTTTGCTCGACAAGGCCGCCAGCAGCATTCTGAGCCGGCTCAAGAACGGAGACAGTTCCGACAACCTGCAACAGGACTTGAGGGATCAGCACGATCCGCTGGAGCGTTATCGGCTGTTCGAAAAGGCGCTGAAGAAGCTCGACGAAGAAGAACAGTCCGATGAAGACAAGGCACCGCCGCGCAAGCAGTTGCTCCGATTGCTCGGCGACCTCGACAAGGAGCATGGTGCGGCGATCCGCGAAGGGCTGGAAGCGACCGGCGACATGCATGCGCTGCTGCGCTCGCTGGGAGAGGCATCCGTCAATGCGGTGCGCGGATGGTTCGGCACGGCCAGGACGGGAAACACCTTCGGCCCGCCGTCGGCGATCGATCTAGCCACCCGGCTCCGGGACACGTTCGGCGCCGGCGAGTTTGCCGACGCGCTCTCGCAGCTGGGCCAGAAGATTACGAAGAACCTGTCCGTCCGAAGCCAGCGTGTCGCCGGCGAGCCGCCGCTGATGGCGTTGCCGGACACCCGGGCATTCACCACCGTGAAAAGCTGCCATGCAAAGGCGAAAGAATTGATGAGGGACCTTGCCGAACTCAATGTCGTATTGCGCGACGGCCAGGGATCGGTGGATCTGGCCATCACGCTGATGAGAATGGCTGGCGGCGGCAGGGAGCATGCCGTGGAACTGGCCGACTCCATCATCGACTTGAAGTCGCTGTCCGACCGTCGCCAGAGCCATGCCTGGAACAGCATTCGCAAGGCGTTGGCGGACCTGCCGCCGTCGGTGTGGCCGCAGGATGCCGGCGTCATGGGAGCGGTACTGGCCGAGTTCAGCGACAAGGTTCGGGAACTGGATGCGAAGTTGCCTCCTGCTTCTGTTCCCGCGGAACAGAAGCGGGAGGCCGAGCTGCGCGAAAAGAACACGGAGCGCATGCAGGGCACCACGACCCGCCCCACGGTCCGCTCCAGGGGATGAGCGGATGGGCAAGGCAAGGGCATCCGTACCGAAATAACAAGCAATAACAAGCAAACAGGGACGTGAGCATGGAAAACATATTGGCGCAAATGATCAGAGCGGCCTTCCTGGAAAATGCCGTCGCCCGGCAGGACCTCACCAACGGCCGGCAACTGCTGGTCTACCCGATGGGAAGTGCGGCGCTGATCGGCCTGGGCAGAAGCGCCGGGGAGTCATCCGCCGGTTGGC
The DNA here is from genome assembly GCF_035916955.1 of Noviherbaspirillum album. NCBI lineage: Bacteria > Pseudomonadati > Pseudomonadota > Betaproteobacteria > Burkholderiales > Oxalobacteraceae > Noviherbaspirillum > Noviherbaspirillum album. The sequence continues at coordinate 47,088 of NZ_JAWIIV010000008.1, forward strand.
TGGAAGACCTGCTGCGGCGGCGCAGCGGCGACATGCCCCGCATGGGCGCCTGGTTGCCGGCGATGCTGGCGGACGGAAGCGTCTATGTCCTGCGACGCATCGCCGGCATCGATCCTGGCGGTGACACGGCGCCACTGTCGGCCGAAGACCTGCACGCCGCCGAGGAGCTGTTGTCGTGAGCGCCGTCGCCGGTAACACCGTCCGCCGCGGCGGCGGAGCAGGGGCGCCCGCCGATTCGGTTGGCATCTACAGTATTCCCGAGCAGTTCGAGGTTCCCTCGGTATCGCTGCTGCAGCTGGAACCGGCGGAAGCCAAGCTGTCGATGCCGCCGGAGCGGAGCGACTCCGACGCAGGTCCGATCAGTGCGCTGACGCGCTTCATCGGCGATGCGCTCACCGTGGCCAATCCCGCATGGAGCGGCGACCCGGTGCACACCATGCGCGGCCTGCAGAAAAGGCTGGTGGAGCATTCTCTCACCCTCGATGAAAAGCAGCGCGCCCCCTGCCTGGCGGCGATCGCCGTCGTCGAGGATGCGGTGCAATGGCGTTTGCGGCTGCAACAGATGCGAATGAACGAAGTGGAACGCGAAATCGAACTGCAGGCAAGAAAGGTGAAAGCGGCATGAGAACCAAGAAGAAGCGGCAGATCTATGCCGATCCGGAATTGACGCTGGCCATCGGCCTCATCTGGGGGCACCTGAACACCCGCCAGGTGGAAGATGCCTATGACCTCGCGCGCGGCTGCATCCAGCTCTGGCCGGAGGACACCCGGTTGCGCCTGATGTATGCCTATGCCGCGGTGGAACTGCTGAAGCCGCTGGATGAGCAGACCCGGACCGCGCTCGAACAGAGCCAGTGCAAGGAGTGGGTTCTGCTCGTCAAGCGCCGGGAAGAACTCCAGGCCAAGCATGCCGCCGGCGGAAACGCCTGAAACCCGACCAGGACGTTTTCATGTTGCTCAACCTTGTCATCAAGCTCAACAAGTTCGCCAATCAGGCCGCAAAGCGCGCCGAACTGGCGGCTGCCGGCGTGGTGATCGCCATCGTGCTCATGCTGGTGCTGCCGATGCCGGTGTGGCTGCTCGACATCCTCATCGCGTTCAATCTTTGCGCGGCCGGCCTGATGGTCGTGGTGTCGATGTACATGCCGGGGCCGACCGCGTTTTCCACCTTTCCCGCGGTACTGCTGCTCACCACGCTGTTCCGCCTTGCAATCGAAGTCGCGACCACGCGCCTGATCCTGCTCGAAGCCTATGCCGGACATATCGTGGAAACCTTCGGCAATTTCGTGGTCGGAGGCAACCTCGTCGTGGGCATGGTGGTGTTCCTGATCCTGACCGCGGTGCAGTTCATCGTCATCACCAAGGGTTCGGAGCGCGTCTCGGAAGTGGCCGCGCGCTTCTCGCTGGACGCGATGCCCGGCAAGCAGATGTCAATCGACAGCGACCTGCGCTCCGGTCTCCTCACCGCCGAAGACGCCAAGCGCAAGCGCGCCGAACTGAGCAAGGAGAGCCAGCTGCACGGCGCGATGGACGGCGCGATGAAGTTCGTCAAGGGCGACGCCATCGCAGGCATCCTGATCGTCGCGGTCAATCTCATCGGCGGCGTTGCCATCGGCGTCCTGCAGCGCGGCATGACCGCCGGCGAGGCGATCCAGGTGTACTCCATCCTGACCATCGGCGATGCGCTGATCGCGCAGATTCCCGCTTTGCTGATTTCCCTGTCCGCCGGCATGATCACCACCCGAGTGAGCGACGACGGCGACGAAAAGGAAGGCGAGGAAACCAATATCGGCCAGGCCATCGTCGGCGAACTGTTCGGCCGTCCCAAGGCGCTGCTGACCTCGGCCTTCATCATGCTGCTGTTCGGTATCATTCCAGGCATGCCGCTTGCCGTTTTCGGCCTGCTGGCCCTGGGGCTTGCGATTGCCGGCGCGGTCGGCATGCTCAAGCCGCTGGCCGACGCGGAAATGAACAAGCGTGCCGCCGTGGAGGAATCCAAGAATGCGCGCATAGTTGATCTCACCGCATTCGCCGCCACTCGCCCCTTCGTGGTGCGCTACTCGACCGCACTATCGAACAGCATGGCAGTACCGGCGATCACCACGGCGGTTCGGCTCATGCGCAACGCGGTTCTGGAAAGCAAGGGCATTCCCGACCTGCAGCCCATCGACTTCGAATTCCACGACTCCGTGCCCGAGGGACGGGTTTATTTCATGATGTCGGAAGTGCCGCTGATCGATGTCGAGATCCGCTTCGGCGAGGTGGCGGTCGTCGAAACGGTGGAACGGATGCGCGAACTCGGCTTCGATGCCGTCGAGGAAAACATCAGCGGCACCCGCCGCCACCGCGTCTGGGTCAAGATTTCCGAGGCCGAAAACCTGCAGGCCGCGGGAATCAAGTTCATGCCGTGGGAAAACGTGTTCGCCGCCGACGTCGAAGTCGAGATGCTGCGCAACTGCCAGATGTTCGTCGGCGTGCACGAGGTGCAGCGCTTCCTGCGCTGGGCCGACCGCCGCTTTCCGGAGCTCGGCAAGGAAGTCACCAAGACCGTCACCCTGCCGCGCCTGTCGGAAGTGGTGCAGCGCCTGGCGCGCGAAGGCGTTTCGCTGCGCAACGCGCGCCTGATGCTGGAAACGGTGCTGGAATGGGCGCCGAAGGAGCGCGACGCCGATGTGATCGCCGACTACGTCCGGCTTGCCTTCAAGCGCCAGCTTTGCCATGAGGTGGCGCGTGACGGCCTGATCGAAGTGGTGCTGCTGTCGCCTGAAGTCGAAGAACAGCTGCGCGAAGCGATGCGCCAGACCAGCCAGGGCACGTATCTCGACCTCTCGCCGGAAATCGAGCAGGCCTTCCTTGACCGGCTCGGCGAACTGGCCGGCACCGGAGGCACCCCGGCACTGCCCCCGGTCCTGGTCACGGCGGCGGATATCCGCCGCTCGGTACGCAAACTCATAGAGGAGGAATTCTTTGCGGTGCCAGTGTTCGCGTTTTCCGAGCTGACCCAACATGCGCGGGTACAGCCGGTGGGCATGATTGAACTGTAACGGAATGCGGATAAAGAGTAGGTGCGGCCGGGGAAAAACCCGATGACGGAGGCATCGTGGCGACCGGGAACTAAGCAGTGTACGGCACCACTCACCATTAAGCTCATGACATGGGGCCGACCTGAATTTTGATTTCCCGAGCAGGCGCGGATCGCCACGCGGCCAGCCGGTTTTGTTCCGCAAACTTTGCATCTGTTCAGAGACATCACACATCACAAGAGGAAATCGTGAACATACCCACTACGTCGAATTTCAATATTCCGCCGCAGATCGTGATCACCACGAATCCGCCCGTATCGAACTTCAGCAAATCGTCGCAGCACCCGAACGACATCAATATTTACTTGAACAACTGCAGTTGCCCGCCACCGGGATCACCCACTACTTCGTCCTCATCAAATTCGACAAGCGGACTTCTCGATCTGCTCTATTCGCTGCTGTCGTATTTGACTGGCAATCAGTACGGCGGCGGCGGAGGTGGTGGCGGTGGCGGTGGCGGCGGTGGTGGCGGACATGGCGACGACGATGCTCATCACCATCATCACCACCACCATCACTATCATGGCGGCCACGGTAACGGTAACAGTTACAGTAACGGCAACGGCAACGGCAACGGCAACGGCAACGGCAACGGCAACGGCAATGGCAATGGCAATGGCAATGGCAATAGCAATAGCAATAGCAACGGCGTCGGCTATTCGGCCGCGGTGGTAGAAAACACCAATAACAATAACAATAACAATAACAACACCAATAACAATAACAACACCAATAACAACAATACCAATAACACCACCGATCCAGGTACGAAACCCCGGAGCTTCGAAGATGCGAAGACAGCAGCCCTTGAAAGATTCGGCGGCACGAATGGCTTGGTAGATTATATTAAGAAGCAAAGCGGCACTACGGACACCTACATTACTCCCAATCACGTTCGCATGGCCATGGACCTGGAGAAAGATCCTGTCAAGAAGGCCGACCTGAAATACTTTTTCGATTATTTCGGCGATATCGACAAGACGAAGGGGCAGCGATATGGTGCTAATGCCAGGGGCACGGACGGCTTGATTGGTGCGACCGACATTGAGAAATATTTTGGATGGAATGGCGATCTTGGAAGACAAAACAACCCGAATGCGCCAGTGGACTTCGAGAATTCCAAAACCAGACTGAGAGATCTGTTCGGAGGCCCGAATGGCGTGGTGAAATACATCAAGGAGAAGAGCGGCGCCACGGGCGAGTGGCTTAGACCCGAGGATGTTCGCAGCGCCGCTGACTTGGAAAAAGATCCGGCTAAGAAAGCTCTTCTGCAATACTACGCTGATCATTTCGGCGACATCGATAAATCGAAGGGGCAGCGACACGGCGTTGATAAAGGTGCCAATGGTACGGACGGGTTGATTGGCTCCGGCGATATCGAGCAGTACTACGATTGGCCGGCCAGTAACCTCTAAGCTGTCGGGCCAGATGGCGACGTCGGCGATACTGATCGTCTGCCGGGATATGCGCAGGCAGACCAGTCCGGCATGCCTGCGCTAGCGGTTCCCGCTCCGCGGAACGCCATTCCCCGAGTCGCCCTTCCAATACATCCTGAAGTTTGCAGGCAGCCGGCATGAACGCGGCTGCCTGCGTCCGTTTTCGGGTGCGGACAACGTATCCTGTGAAGTGGCACCGCCTGATGCGCTAAACTGCCCGTCATGCACAAGCTCCTCGCCATCGATGGCCTGAACATTGTCCGCCGGGTTTATGAGGCCAGCCCGGAACCGGACTCCGCGCACAAGGCGGAGACCGCCGTCAGGAATTCCATCGCCTCGTTCCAGCGCCTGCTGACCACGCACCGGCCAACCCATGCGCTGGCCGCCTTCGACCACGGCGGCGCGACCTGGCGCCATGCCCTCCATCCCGACTACCGGAAGAACGCCGCCTCCACGCCCGAGGCCCTGCGCGGGGAACTGCCGCATCTGTACGAGGCTCTCGCCGACATGGGCCTGATGGTGGTATCGGTGCCGGAGGTCGAAGCCGACGACGTGATCGCCACCGTGGTGCTGCGCTGGCTGGGCGAAGGCAGGGGGCAGGCCATCGTCGCCTCCACCGACAAGGACCTGCATGTGCTGATCGAACAGGGTGCGGTACTGTGGGACCATTTCAAGTCGGAGGCGCACGACCGCGCCTGGGTGGAGCAGCGCTTCGGCGTGGGGCCGGACATGCTGGCCGACTTCCTTGCCCTGGTCGGCGACAGGGCGCACGGCGTTCCCGGCGTGCAGAAGGTCGGCGAAAAGACGGCGGCCAGGCTGCTGCAGTCCTACCGGACGCTCGAAGGCGTGATGAACGGCGCCGGCATTCTCAAGGACGCGCTCGGCGAGCGGCTGCGCAAGGACCGGGACAATGCCTTCCTGTCGCGCGAGCTCGTGACATTGAAGACCGATGTGCGGGTGGGCGTGACCTGGAACATGCTGGTCTGGCGCCACGACATGGCATAGCCCCTTTGTCGCGCCTGGGCCGAACCTGTCGACTCTGATCTCTCCCGGTCATGGAGGTCCTGCAACGCTTGCGGACCCGGCCCGGAACTCATCTGCGCTGCCGGCCACTCACAACCATATGAGCCATTGGCTCGGCTGTCATTTTCCGCTACGCGTTCAACCGAGGTCGGCGTCAATCCCAACCCGCAAATTAAAGGAGAGCATCATGTCTGATCCAGTCACCCGCAAGACCCATAACTATGACCCGAACAATTTCAAGGTGCCGGAATTCAGGAAGGATAAGGACGGCAAGCTTGATCCCACGGATTATCAGGCTGCAGTGGGGTTGAAGGACTTCATGCAGAGGAACAACGTGTTGTTTGTCAACGGAGACCACCAATGGGAGGCGAACAGTAAGGGCACGGTGACCTTCGGGGACCGGGTCGTTCAGCTGAACGACCAGGAGAAGGCGATGTTCAAGAAGCTGTCGGATGGCCTACTTGACAGGCTGGATGCCGGCGATAACGGGACTCATGATAACGTGGTCGGCGGAAAAGATATTGACAAAGCCATTAGGAATTCATGGATACTGCATGGTAACAAGACGTCGTCAGAGGGGTATTGGACGGATCCAAACAAGTCGGTATCAACGACGAAGCAGCAGGCTAAAGAGCGTCTGGTGGAGTTGATGGAAAAAGGCCATGGAGCGAGAGATCCTAAGGGAGAACAAACATTCAGCAGTGGCACGATTGAAAGTGCGGTCAATCGTCAAAGATTAGCGGATCTGAAGAAGAATGAATTCGATAAATATCTTGATGATCCTACAGCGGTTCAAGGATTTGTGTTGTTGCATAAAGATTTCCATAACGTTGATACTGACAAGAATGGCAACCTGACTTTAGAAGAACTCAAGAATTGGAAAGTCTAATGGTGCGAGTTATAAATTTGTAGGTCAAATGCGGACGAGGATCGCGCCGATACTGCGTCAAAAATGCTCGCAAAATGCTTACAAGGGCGCGGCCTTGCTGTGCCTTTCTCCCTGCCTCAACACGATTTCGCCCCATTTGTCTTCAACAAATTTCCAGCTCACCCTACTAGGGCGCTTAACGAAGTAAACGAAATATCGTCATCTGCGAAAGTTGAAAGTATCGACAGCAGGCGATTTGGCATGACGCGGATTCAACTTGGAAGTGCAACTTGAAGAACTAATACCAATCCCAAGTCATTCCATGACATGAGATCGCGTCTTTTTCCGTCTGGCCGTGTTGCGCTCGTCATCCATAGCCCGCTATGGATTCCTGATCCGCACCTCGGCCTCGCCAGGCGAAAAAATTCTTCGATCTCATTTGTCATGTTATGACTTGGGATTGGTATAAGGCGGAAGGCAAAATGCGGTAGCATCCGCACCCCAAGACCGCCAGGTCTCAATTGCCCGGAACGCGCTACACACCTCTCACCCAAGAGGAGCGATCCCGGTTTTACCTACGGATGAAAGCCCGGAACTCATCTGCGCCGCCGGCCACTCACAACCATATGAGCCATTGGCTCGCCCGCCTTGTCCTCTGCCTGCTCAACCGTGGCTGGGGTTAATTTCGACTTGCCAATTCAAGGAGCGCAACATGCCTGATCCCGTCACCCGCAAGACCCATAACTATGACCCGGACAATTTCAAGGTGCCCGAATTCAGGAAGGATAAGAACGGCAAGCTTGATCCGACGGATTATCAGGCTGCGGTGGGGTTGAAGGACTTCATGCAGAGGAATGACGTGTTGTTTATCAACGGTGATCACCACTGGGAGGCGAACAATAAAGGGACGGTGACCTTCGGCGACAAGGTCGTTCAGCTAAACGATAAAGAGAAGGCGATGTTCAAGAAGCTGTCGGATGGCCTATTTAGAAGGCTGGATGCCGGCGATAATGGGACCCATGATGGTGTAGTCGGCGGAAAAGATATTGATACGGCTATTAAGACTCCATGGAAGCTGCATGGTCAATCTACGTCGAAAGAGGGGTATTGGACGGATCCGGCAGAATCACTCTCAATAACAGAGCAGCAAGCCAAAGAAAGAATACAAGCGTTCTATAAAGAGCGTGGTGGCGGTTTGTATCTACGAAAATTTGAATGGATAGCTAATGTAAGTGGAACGGACGACCTCAAGACCGGCGACCCCACATTGGTTCAAGCAGCTGTGATGTTCCTTAAACATTCAGATAAGGTTGATGCTGATAAAGATGGGTATATCAGTTATACGGAAATCAGAAACTGGAAAATCTAGCTCGTCTAACGAAATGAACGAAGCACTCTCATCTGCAAAATTTTAAAGTATCGACTGCAGGCGATTTGGCATGATAGAAAGTTGAGGAGGGCCTGTGGAAACAGTCCAGCCAAAGCTGCCGGTCAAGTGACGCAACGTCGGTCTTGAGCGCAAGATACTCGACGAGCGACGGCTATTGAGCAGCATCTTTTCGTATCGGGGCTTCCTTGGAAATTAGTCTGTCGGACACGCCCATCATTCCAGACATCAAGTCATGTCAAAAGCGATGAGGATTCTTTCGATACGTCGATAGCTTTGCATCATCTCCCAATCCGGGCACGCTGGCGCGTGCAGCGTTATTAAATACGCCTCGCCACAAGCCCTGCCTTCTGTCGTCATTCCCGTCATTCCCGTCATTCCCAGCCTGCCGGAAACGCTTTCTCCACGCCCGAAGCCCTGCGCGAGGAAATGCCGCACCTGTAGGAGACCCTCGCCGGCATACGCCTGAAGGTGGTGTCGGTACCGGAAGTCGAAGCTGACGACGTCGCTTTGAATCTCTCCTGGTCATGGCGTGCCTGCAATGCTCGCTGGCCTGACCCGGAACTCATATGCGCCGCGCGCCACTCACAACCATAAGTGCTGATGGTTCAGCTGTCATTCGCCTCCACGCGTTCAACCGGGGACGGCGTCGATCCCGACCCGCAAGTTAAAGGAGAACATCATGTCCGATCCCGTTACCCGCAAGACGTCTAACTATGACCCAAACAATTTCAAGGTGCCGGAATTCAGGAAGAATAAGGACGGCAAGCTTGACCCGACGGATTATCAGGCGGCAGTGGCGTTGAAGGATTTCATGCAGAGGAATGACATGTTGTTTTTCAACGAAGACCAACTCAAGGAGGGAAATGAAAAAGGCACGGTGGCCAACGGCGACCGGGCCATTCAGCTGAATGATAAAGAGAAGGCGATGTTTAAGAAGCTGTCGGATGGTCTATTTAATAGGCTGGATGCCGGCGATAATGATACTCATGATGGTGTGGTCGGCGGAAGAGATATTGACAAGTCTATTAAGACTTCATGGAAGCTACATGGTGACAAGACGTCGGAAGAGGGGTATTGGAAGGATCCAACAGCGTCACTATCAATGACGCCGCATCAGGCTAAAGAGCATTTGTTGAAGTATATGGACGAAAATAAGGACAATCATCTAGTCCCGTATTATTCAAGCAAGGATAATAAAGTAATCAGCCGTGAAATCCTTGAGAATGCAATCAATTTTCATAAGTTCGAGACTCGTTTTAAAGATGGTATAGACGACCCTGAAGTGATTCAAGCATTAATATTGTTACGCAAAGACTTTGATAAAGTTAATATCGGCGATAGTGAAAATCTTAATTCAGGAGGAGATGAGTTTTTTCTTACTTTAGAAGAAATTAAGAAGTGGAAAGTCTAGTGAGTCTAACGAAGTGAACGAAATACTGTCATCTGCGAAAGTTGAAAGTATCCACCGCAGGCGATACGGCATGAAAATAAGTTAAGGAGAAACTGTAAAGCAGTCAGGTCACAGCTATCGATCAAGCGGCGCAACTGCGGCCTCGAGCGCACGCCGCTTGACGAGCAACGGCAGTTGAGCGGCGTTTCGTTGCCCCGGTGCTTCTTAAAAAATCCATGCTGGACACGTCCATCATTTTCAGGCATCAAGTCATACCGAAAGCGATCAGGTGTTGCTTTCGCTACGTCGATAGCTTTATATGATCTGCCAATGCACGCATGTCATTTAATGCGAACACGCAGGCGCGTGTGCCGTTATCAAAGGCGCCTCGTCACAAGCCCAGCCTTCTGTCGTCATTTCCGTCATTCCTGTTTCCCCCGGCCTGCCGCAAACGCTTCTTCCACGCCGGTCACCCTGCCCGCCGCCGAGGCATCGTATCCCTTCAGCTCCGATACCGCGGCCAGAAAAGCCTCCGAGCGCAATAGACCGACGGCCGTCGTTACCGTCGGCAGATCGAGCGCCTTCTTCTTGACCGCGAAGAAGTAGCGCTCCTCTGCCAGCGGAATGAAGCCCGAAGCGCGCCGCCGCCGTCTCCACCCCGAATCCGGCATCGGCCATGCCGCCGGCGATATAGGCAGCCACCGCCGCATGGGTGAATTCCGCTGTTTCAAAGCCATTGATGCCATGCGCTGGCATTGCATCTTTCTTCAGCATCAGCTCGAGCAGCATGCGCGTGCCCGTCTCCGAGCCGCCCTGGTCCCTCTAAGTCATGGCGGGCCGGCCAATGCATGCTGACCTGAGCCGGAACTCATCTGCGCCGCCGGCCACTCACACCAGAAGAGCCGATGGCTCGACCGTCATATCCCCTATCTATTCAGTCGTGGCTGGGGTTGATTTCGATTTGCCATTACAAGGAGAGCAATATGCCTGATCCAGTCGGCCGCAAGACTCATAACTTCGACCCGGACTCATTTAATGTGCCGAAATTTAGAGAGGATGAAGGAGGTAACCTTAACCCGACGGATTATCAGGCTGCAATGGCGTTAAGGAATTTCATGAAGAGGAACAATGAGCCGTTCATCACCAGCGAGCACCTCTCGGAGGCAAATAGCAAGGGGACGGTGACCTTCGGCGACCGGGTCATTCAGGTGAACGCTCAAGATGGCGCAATGTTTGCAAAGTTGCAGGGTGGATTGTTTAACAGGCTGGATGCCGGCACGAGCGCCACTCATGATGGTGTTGTCGGCGTAAAAGATATCAATGATGCTATTAGGAATTCATTGAGTCTACATGGTAATAAAGAAGGGCATTGGACGCCTCCCGCAGAGTCTGTATCGACAACGAAGCAGCAGGCCAAGGAGCGTCTGGTGGCACTTTTGGAAGACAATAAAGGATCCTCTAATAGCAATGATAAACAGTTTAAAATTGATGAGGTTCATTATGCAATTAATCATCATAAGGTTTTTGATAAGACGAAAGAAAATGTGATTATTTTTGCGGACGGGGAGGTTTTTTTGGATGATCGGGCTTCGGTGGAAGCGTTTTCACTATTACTTAAAGATTTCGACATGGTTGATGCCGATAAAAATAAGGCTGCTTCTATAGAAGAAATCCGGAACTGGCAAATCTAGGGCATTTAACAAAGGAACGAAATACTCTCTTTTGCAACGGTTGAACGTATCGAAGGTAAGCGGCATATTGATAGTTGTTCCAAAACCAATCCCAAGTCATTCCATGACATGAGGTCGCGTCCTTTTCCGTCTGGCCGCGTTGCACTCGTCATCCATAGCCCCGCTATGAATTCCTCCCGCGCCTCGCCACAAGCCTTGCCTCCCGTCGTTATTTCCGTCATTCCCGTCATTCCGGTTTCCCCCGGCCTGCCGAAAACGCTTCCTCCACGCCGATCACCCTGCCCGTCGCCGAGGCATCGTATCCCTTCAATTCTGATACTGCCGCCAGGAAAGCTTCCGAACGCAATAGACCGATGGCCGTCGTTACCGTTGGCAGATCGAGCGCCTTCTTCTTGACCGCGAAGAAGTAGCGTTCCTCTGCCAGCGCAATGAACCGCAGCCCGAAGCGCGCTGCCGCCGTCTCCACCCCGAAGCCGACGTCGGCCATGCCGCCGGCGATATAGGCAGCCACCGCCGCATGGGTGAACTCGGCTGTCTCGAAGCCATTGATGCCTTGCGCGGACAATCCCTGTTTCTTCAACATCAGTTCCAGTAGCATGCGCGTGCCGGAACCGGCCTGGCGGTTGACGAAGCGCACGTCGCTGCGCACCAAATCCGGCAGGCCCGCGATGCCTTTCGGATTGCCCTGGGCGACGAACAGGCCCTGGCGCCGCGTTGCCAGTTCAATCAGCATGTGTTCGGGAGACAGCCATGCCATGTACTGGCCAAGCGCCTCCCGCTCGAACTCGCCAACCGGCACATGGAAGCCGGCGAGCTCGCATTCATCATTGGCCAGCGCGGCGAGCGCCTCGGTGCTGTTGCGGTAACGCACTTCCACCGGAAGCTCACGCGAGCGCATCAGGGCCAGCAGGCTTTCCACCGCAAAACCGTGGCTGGCGAACAGGCGCAGCGCGGCCGGAGGCGCGGGCAGAGCCTTGCGGATTTCCGTTTCAATCTCGGATGCCAGCGATTCCAGCGTTGGCGCCAGGCGCGCATGGATGCGTCGGTCGGCCTGCAGCAACGCGCTGGCGAGATCGCTCAGGCGCGTGCCATGCCCGGGGCGCTTGACGATCAGCGTCGCGCCGAATACCTCCTCGGCCTCGCGCAGCAAGCCCCAGACATGACGGTAGGAAAGTTGCATGGCCCGGCCGGCGGAAGCGATCGAGCCGAGGGAGTCGATATGCGTGAGAAGCCGGATCAGCAACGAGGTATCGATCACCTGGGCGGGGGTGCCGGGCTGCGATTTTCCGGCATGCCAGCAAGGGGAGAGGGTGATTTTCAGCATTATGCAAAATGATACATATTTCTGGGGCGGAGGTGGTCTGTTAAAGTCGCGGAGGAGACGTATTGGACAAGGCTTTGCAATGGAAGGCTGATGCGGTTGGCTCCCTTCTCCCGCAGGCGGGGCGGAGGCAGGGTTTCGCAAACCATGGTTTGCGCTGCCATAGCCGAAGTGGCTTACAAGCCACTTCGTGCAGAAGGGCAGGGGATGAGGGTAGTAGCAATACCTCATGTGGTTTCATTACCGCCCTCACCCCCGACCCCTCTCCCGCATGCGGGAGAAGGGGGTGATTAACGGCATCCGAAACCGCCGGGATTCTTGTCTGTGCAGAACGAGAGAATAGTGTAAAAGCCAGCTTATGATATGTAAGGAATTGCATATTTGCGGCTAAAACCATCGGATCGAACCCATACCATGGACCAGCGAGTCATTCCCATCCAGCCTTCGGCGCCCAGCCGGCATCGCCGCCGCCAGGCGCCGAAAGGACGCCAGGTCGATGCGGCTGCGTTGCTCGACGTGCGGCAGTTGCTCGGCGACCTGCCCCGCCGGCGCGATCTGCTGATCGAGCATCTGCATCTGCTGCAGGATCGCTACCGGCAATTGTCCACCGCGCATCTCGCCGCGCTGGCGCAGGAAATGCGGATGAGCCAGGCCGAGGTGTATGAAGTGGCGAGCTTCTATCATCACTTCGACGTGGTGCGGCATGATGCGCACAATGGAGATGGCGCCGCGCCGCAGGCGCCTGCATTGACGGTGCGTGTCTGCGAAAGCCTGTCCTGCGAGATGGCCGGCGCTGGCGATCTGCTGGAGCGGCTTCCCGGCTTGCTGGGCGCGGAGGTGCGGGTGGTCGCGGCGCCTTGCGTCGGCCGCTGCGAACAGGCGCCGGTGGCCGTGGTCGGGCAGCATCCGGTGGCGAGAGCCGGCGCCGGGGACGTCGTGGCGGCGGTCAATGCCGGACGGACGCAGGATACGCCCGGCGCATATACCGGCCTTGCGGCCTATCTCAGGCAGGGCGGTTACAGGGTGCTGAAGGAATGCGTTTCCGGCGCACGCAGCGTCGAGGCGGTGATCCAGGCGATGGAGGATTCCGGCCTGCGCGGCCTGGGCGGCGCGGGATTTCCGGCCGGCCGCAAATGGCGCATCGTGCGCGACGAGCCAGGTCCGCGCCTGATGGCCGTCAACATCGATGAAGGCGAGCCCGGCACGTTCAAGGATCGCACCTATCTCGAACGCGATCCGCATCGCTTTCTCGAAGGCATGCTGATCGCCGCCTGGGCAGCGGGCATCGAAGCCATCTACATCTACCTGCGCGACGAATACCACGGCTGTCGCGAGCTGCTCGCCGCCGAGCTGGACAGGCTCATGGCCGATCCGCCGATGAGCGGCATGCCCGCAATCCATCTGCGGCGCGGCGCCGGCGCATACATCTGCGGCGAAGAATCGGCGATGATCGAATCCATTGAAGGCAAGCGCGGCATGCCGCGGCTGCGTCCTCCTTACGTGGCGCAGGTCGGCCTGTTCGGACGGCCGACGCTGGAGCACAACTTCGAAACCCTGTACTGGGTGCCGGAGATCCTGCGAAAGGGCGGCGACTGGTTCGCTTCGCATGGCCGCCACGGCCGCAAGGGCTTGCGCTCGTTCTCGGTCTCCGGCCGCGTCAATAAGCCGGGCGTGCATCTCGCGCCCGCCGGCATCACCATCCAGGAATTGATCGACGAGTATTGCGACGGCATGCTGCCCGGGCACCGGTTCTATGCCTACCTGCCCGGCGGCGCCTCCGGCGGCATCCTGCCGGCCGCGATGAACGACATCCCGCTCGATTTCGATACGCTGCAGCCGTATGGCTGCTTCATCGGTTCGGCGGCGGTGATCGTTCTGTCCGACCACGACAGCGCCAGCGCGGCGGCGCGCAACATGATGAAGTTCTTCAAGGACGAATCCTGCGGCCAGTGCACGCCTTGCCGCGTCGGCACCGCCAAGGCGCTCGACCTGATCCAAGCGCCGCAATGGGATATCGAATTGCTGGCCGATCTCTCGGCGGTCATGCGCGACGCCTCGATCTGCGGCCTGGGGCAGGCCGCGCCGAATCCCGTCGACTGCGTGATCAAGTATTTCCCGCATGAGTTCAACGAGCCTGGAGCCGCCACATCATGAATGCCATTCTCCGTCATGAACAGCTGCTGCAGGATACGCCAACGGTCAGTTTCGAGCTGAATGGCCGCACCGTTTCCGGCGGCGCGAACGAAACCATCCTGCAGATCGCGAGGCGGGAAGGCATAGCGATTCCCCACCTGTGCTACATGGACGGCCTTGACACCGCAGGCAATTGCCGCGCCTGCGTGGTGGAAATCGGCGGCGAGCGCGTGCTGGCGCCGTCCTGCTGTCGCCATCCGAGCAACGGCATGAAAGTAACGACCGACAGCGCGCGCGCGGTGAGGGCGCAGAAGCTGGTGATCGAGTTGCTGCAGTCCGACATGCCCGAAGCCGAATACACCAGGCACAATGAAGTCGACCGGTGGGCGGAACAACTGGCCCTCGGCAAGCCGCGCTTCGCCCCGCGTGCGAGGGCTGCTGCCGATCTCAGCCATCCTGCAATCGCCGTCAACCTGGATGCCTGCATACAGTGCACGCGCTGCCTGCGCGCCTGCCGCGACGAACAGGTCAATGACGTCATCGGACTGGCCTATCGCGGCAGCGGCGAAAAGATCGTGTTCGACATGGACGACGCCATGGGCGCGTCGACCTGCGTGGCCTGCGGCGAATGCGTGCAGGCCTGCCCGACCGGCGCGCTGATGCCGGCGCGCGATGCGGCGCTCGCGGTGCCGGACAAGATGGTGGATTCGGTCTGCCCCTACTGCGGCGTCGGCTGCCAGCTGACCTACAACGTCAAGGACAACAAGATACTTTACGTCGAAGGCCGAGACGGCCCGGCCAACCACAAGCGCCTGTGCGTGAAGGGCCGCTACGGCTTCGACTATGCGCACCATCCGCAGCGGCTGACCAGGCCGCTGATCCGACGTGCCGATGCGCCCAAGCGCGTTGACATGGCCATGGACCCGGAGCGGGTGATGGAAGTGTTCCGCGAAGCGACATGGGAAGAAGCGCTCGACCTCGTCGGCCGGCAGCTGACCCGCATCCGCGATACGCATGGCGGGAAATCGCTGGCCGGCTTCGGCTCGGCCAAGGGCAGCAATGAAGAAGCCTATCTGTTCCAGAAGCTGGTGCGCACCGGCTTCGGCAGCAACAATGTCGACCACTGCACCCGGCTTTGCCACGCATCGTCGGTGGCGGCGCTGCTCGAAGGCATAGGCTCGGGCGCGGTATCCAATCCGGTGATGGATGTGACGAAGGCGGAAGTGGTGATCGTGATCGGCGCCAATCCCACGGTCAACCATCCCGTCGCCGCCACATGGATCAAGAATGCGGTGAAGAACGGCACGAAGCTGATCGTCGCCGATCCGCGCCGCTCGGACCTGGCGCGCCTGTCGCACCGCACCCTGCAGTTCAAGCCCGATACCGACGTCGCGCTGCTCAATGCGATGATGCACGTGATCGTGCATGAAGGCCTGGTGGATGAGGGCTTCATTGCATCGCGCACCATCGGCTACGAGGAGCTGAGGCAGAATGTCGATGGTTATAGCCCGGAAAGCATGGCGCCGGTCTGCGGTATCGACGCCGAAACCATCCGCGAGGTGGCGCGCCTGTATGCGAGCTCAAAGGGCTCGATGATCCTGTGGGGCATGGGCGTGTCGCAGCATGTGCACGGCACCGACAATGTGCGCTGCCTGATCGCGCTCGCGCTGATGACCGGCCAGATCGGCCGGCCCGGCACCGGCCTGCATCCGCTGCGCGGCCAGAACAATGTGCAGGGCGCATCCGACGCCGGGCTGATCCCGATGATGTTTCCGGATTACCAGCGCGTCGACAATCCCGCCGCGCGTCAAAAGTTCGAAGCCTTGTGGGGCGTGCCGCTCGATCCGCAACCCGGCCTCACCGTGGTGGAAGTGATGAACGCCATCACCGAGGGCAAGGTGCGCGGCATGTACGTGATGGGCGAAAACCCGGCGATGTCCGATCCGGATGCCAGTCATGCGCGCGAAGCGATGGCCGCGCTCGACTTTCTTGTCGTGCAGGATATCTTCCTCACCGAAACCGCCTACCTCGCCGATGTGGTGCTTCCGGCTTCCGCTTTCCCAGAGAAGACAGGCACCTTCACCAACACCGACCGCCTCGTGCAGCTGGGCCGGCAAGCGATCGATCCGCCCGGCGATGCGCGCCAGGACCTGTGGATCATCCAGCAGATCGCTATGCGCATCGGCCTTGCATGGAACACCGCCGACGTCTCCGAGGTGTTCGATGAAATGCGGCGCAGCATGCCTACTATCGGCGGCATCACCTGGGAAAGATTGCAGCGCGAGCATGCGGTCACCTATCCTTGCACGCAGGAAGGCGACGCGGGCCAGGCGGTGGTTTTTACCGAACAGTTTCCCACCGCGAGCGGCAAGGCCCGCTTCGTCCCGGCGGATATCATTCCCGCCGCGGAAAAGCCGGACGCCGAATATCCGAACGTGCTGATCACCGGCCGCCAGCTCGAACACTGGCATACCGGCAGCATGACAAGGCGCGCCACGGTGCTCGACGCGATCGAGCCTGATCCTGTCGCGCTGATCCATCCGCTCGACCTGGCGCAGATCGGCGTGCGTGCGGGCGAACTGATCACGCTGCAATCGCGGCGCGGGAAGGTGTCGCTGTATGCGCGCGCAGACGAAGGCACGCCGCCCGGCGCGGTGTTCGTGCCGTTCTGTTACTACGAGGCAGCCATCAACAAGCTGACCAATCCGGCGCTCGATCCCTTCGGCAAGATCCCGGAATTCAAGTATTGCGCGATACGCATTTTGCCCGGCGGCGACGCGCCGGAGCAGGGCAGTTACGGAGGCGGGCAGATCATGGGCGCGCACGCGGCGTGAGCGATGTTGCAATGGGAAGGGTTGGAAGGAAGGGAATAAGGGAACCACAGGAACTCGGACGGACGCGAGTAGACAAACAAGCCCGTGGCTGCAATGGCATTGCCCGTGCCGTTGCAGACGCGAATGATGAGTCCAGTCCAACCAGGAGAGTCCCATGCAAACCAAGCTTGCAAAAGAGCAGTTGCCGAAGATTGACCAGCATGTCCGCAACGCGGCCCAGCTTTGCCAGACCACCGACAACGTTCCCGACGCGCTTCGGGACTGCATCGGCGAACTTGAGCGGGAGACCGGCGAGGCCGCTGCCATGGTCACCGGCGAAGAGAATGATCAGCGCATCCTCGATTGCGTGGATCATCTCGAAGAACTCGGCGACCGGGCGATGCAGGCCTGCAAGCAAGCCAGCAATCTCGATGACCAGGTTCAGAAGGCGGTTCAGACTGCGCATGGCGCGATCTCGGATCTCAAGCACCGGCTGCATTGAATCTGCACCAGTTTGATTCCGAAGCGGCCGAGGCAATTTCCTTCTTTATCCCTTTCCATTTTTTACAAAGGTGATTGCATGCCGGAAGCGGCATGCGCACCGGCGGAAGTGGCATGCCGCGCCCGCACGGCTGGCCCGCAATCCGGATGCGCCGTTCGCCAGTCCCGAAGCGATCGCGGCTGCGGAGTGCGTGCAGTGCGGTCACGCGTTCGGCGACCGGCTGCAGCAGGAATGGGGCCTGCACCTGGTCGATATCGAACTCGCCCAGGGCAGCCTGGTCGCGGTCGTGCGCCAGCAGGCCCAGGCATGGGCCGCGGCAGATAAGCTGTCAGGTCACATGGCCAGCGTAAGTCAGCGCTGCGCCATGATGCCCGCCAGCCTATGGCCTATAGCGCCAGACCGGTCAGCATTCCCACCTTCGGTTTCTGCACGCGCGGCAGCGCATCAAGCTGCGCTCGGGCGCCGGCGGGAACCCGGTTGGGAATGCTGACATGCTCCCTGATGTCGAACTCTTTCGCCACGCAGCAGTACTCCGGCGAGAGTACCGCGTAGCGCCCGCCGCGCCAGAAAAACGTCGGCGTGCCTTCTTCGAGCTGGAACCAGTTGAGATCGGCGGCTTCCTTGCCGCAGGCCGGCAGCCTGCGCAGCAAGCGCAGCGCTTCTTTCGAGACGCCGAGATGACGGGCCGTGTCGCATATCAACTGGCCCGGGAAACGCGGGTTGTCCTGCGAGCTGAGGACTTCGCCGGGAATCGAGCGATTCGCCAGCAACGTGATGATGAGCCTGCCGCGGTAAGCAGTGATTTCCGCATGCATACATTCTCCTTGCATTGGCTGACACATTCATCAGGCATGCAAGAAGAATGCCATGATGGCATATGATCTTCGTCAATAGCAGGGAGTAGCAGAGAGCCGGTGGGGACACGCCCAGCGGGCCTTTATTTGATCGGGATGTCGAAGTGCAGGACGTCTTCGCGCACGCCCAGCTTGGTGTACAAGGCAATCGCAGGATCGTCGCCGTAGTCGGCCTGCACGAAAACGACGTAGCTTCCCAGCGCCGCCGATATCGCCTTGAGTTCTTCGATCAGTGCGGTGGCAATGCCTTGCCGCCGGTACGCGGCGGACACCGCGAGATCATAGATGTAGACCTCGCTGCGTTCCTGCTCGAACTTCGTCAGCACATAGGCAGCCAGTCCGCCGACGACTTCTCCGTCTTTTACCGCCGCCAGCGCAATGAACGTGTCGCTGTCGAGCAGGCGGCTCATGTAATCCTTGCCGGGCCGCTTGCCGCCGTAGGTGTCCGGATCGTCGAAGGCATTCCCGAACATCGTAAGCAGGCCGCTCATCAGGTTTGAATCATCGCCGCGGAGACGACGGATAACGAATCGGTCGGGTTGTGACATGGCTTTAATATCCTGAAGTGGCGTGGCCGCAGTGTAGCGCGCGTTTCAATGGCGGTGCTTGCGCATGCCGCACAGCGGTCCAATGATCGGCAGCTGCTTGCAGGTCTTGTTCAATTCCTGATGACAGGCTTCCTCGCTCTTGCCGGAGGCCAGGCATTGCGCCGCCGCCAGGTGGGCGGCGGCGATGGCCTTGTGCTGTTCTATCAGGGTCTTGGCATGTGCCGGGTCATCGGCGGCATGCGCGGCTCCGGCCAGGCCGGCGATCATGATGAGTACTGCGGTGAAGCGCATTTGATTTCTCCTGTCTTGCTTATTGATATGGCGCCAGCATGTCGGCCTTGAGCCGGTATCCGGAATCGCCGAACTCGGTGGTGCTGCGCGCCGTCTCCAGCGTGCCGCTGACCCAGACCGCCGACATCACCTGCACTTCCTTGAGCGGCTTGACCGCCACTGCGTGAATGATCTGGTTGGCGGGCGGCGGCGGCGTGTGGATGCAGGCGCCGAAGTAGGGCACCAGCAGGAATTCCTTCACTTGACCGCGCTTCGCATCGAGCGGCACCAGGAAGCCGGCGATGCGGACGCGCGCGCCATTGAGCGAGGGCTCCACCGGCGCTTCGCTCCAGGCTTTGCGCATCTTCTCCAGCGCTTCCATCGCGCGCGGATCGCTGTCGCTGAGCCTGCTCAGGTCCAGGCCCTTCATCATCTGCGACGGATCCCAGTTCTTCGGGACCAGGCCTTCCCAGGTCAGTTCCTTGTAGGCTTGCATGGCGGCCGGCGCTTTCGGCTGCGGCAGGCGCTCGCCGACCTTGTAGTCGGACTTGTCCTGCTGCGCATGAAGCGAAGGGGTGCTGGCAGCCAGCATGACGCAGCAAAGTAGGGCGGGCAGGGCTTTCATCATGTTTCTCCTGAGAGTGATGGGGGTCGACAATGCGGATTGTGCCCGCACGATCTGTTCATATTGCATTCAAAGCCGCGGCGTGAGTCCGTCCGCCAGCGACAGGCGGTAGGCGCGGTAACCGGGCACCAGGCTGGCCAGCAGGCCGACGCCCACCACCGCGAGCAGCAGCGGCATTTCCTCCGGGGCCAGCAGGCGCAGCGGCAGCGCCAGGCCGAAGCGCGATTCGGCCAGCGGCCCCAGCAACGCGCTTGCGCCGGCCAGCAGCAGCACGCCGACGCAGCAGCCGATAATGGTCAGCAGCAAGCCTTCGATCACCAGCATGACAAGAATATCCCTCGGCTGCGCGCCCACCGAACGCAGGATCGCCAATTCCCGGCGGCGTTCATTGAGACCGGCCAGCACCACGGCCACCAGCCCGCACAGGCCCACCAGCACCACCAGCGCCGAGATCAGCAGCAGGCTGCGCTCCACCACGCCGACCACCTGCCAGAGCTGGTCGAGCGCCACCCCGGGCAGGATTGCCAGCAGCGGCTCGTCGCGGAATTCATTGATGAAGCGCTGCATGCGGAATACTGCCGCGCGTGATTTCAAACCGACCAGCACCGCGGTCACCTGCTTGGGCGTGAGATCGAACTTGCGCACGTGCTCGGCGGGAATGTCTAGCCCCGGCATGCGCGCTCCGCCCTGCCAGTCGAGATGGATCGCCTCCATCGCTTCCAGGCTGATATGCACGGTCCGGTCGACCGGCGTGCCGGTGCGCCGCAACACGCCGGTGACGACGAAGGGCTTGTCGCCGTGTTCGCTCAGAGAAACATCGCGCATGCCGTGCGTGAGCGAGATCTTGTCGCCCGGGCGGTAGCCGAGGCGCTCCGCCACGTCCGCGCCAAGCACTGCGTCGAAGAGTTGCGCGAACGGCTTGCCCGACGCGAATTCCAGCGTCCTCGCATCGCCGTAGCGGAAGTGCTCGAAATATGGCGTCGTGGTGCCGAGCACCGGATAGCCGCGATGCGAATCGCCGAGCGACAGTGGAATGGTCCAGGCAACCAGCGGATGGCTGGCGAGCCGCTGCGCGCTGTCCCAGCCGATGTTGTTGGTGGCCTCGCCCATGCGGAAGATGGAGTAGAGCATGAGCTGCACCGGACTGGTCCGCGCGCCGACAATCAGATCGGTGCCCGACACCGACTGTGCAAAGCTGTCCCGGGCGTCGCGGCGCACGCGATCGACACCGAGCAGCATGCTCACGCTCAGCGCCACCGTCAGCATCACCAGGCCGAGGGTGAGGCGGCGGTTCCAGGCGCTGTGCAGGGCGAGCGATACGAGATAGGCAAGATGCTTCATGCGGCATCCTCTGCGCGTTGCGTGCTTGCCCGGTTGACCTCGGCCAGCGCCAGTTCGCGGCTGAAGTGCGCTGCGAGCCGGCGGTCATGGCTGACGAAGAGAATGGTGGCGCCTCCCGCCGCCGCTTCCTGCAGCAGCAGCTGCAGGAAATCCGCCTGCCGCTCCGCATCGAGCGCCGAGGTCGGTTCGTCGGCGATCAGTATTTCCGGTTGCCCGATCAGAGCCCGCGCGGCCGCCACCCGCTGCTGCTGGCCGACGCTGAGCTGCGTTACCGGCTTGTCCAGCACCGACGCGCCGAGTCCGAGTGCGTCCAGCAGGCGGCGTGCCTCGTCCTTCACGCCGCGCTCCCGGGCGGCGCGCGCATGGCGCCGCTGCGAGAAGCGGCAGGGCAGCAGCACATTGTCCAGCACCGGCAGATGCGCAATCAGGTTGAACTGCTGGAAGATGAAGCCGACATGGTCGACGCGGAAGCGATCGCGCGCGCGGCCGGAGAGTGCCGCGAGATCCGTATCGAGCAGGCGCACGCTGCCGCTCTTCGGCAGCAGCACGCCGCCGAGCAGGCCGAGCAGGGTGCTCTTGCCGCTGCCGCTGGGGCCGTGCAGAAAGACGCGCTCGCCCGGCAGCAGGTGCAGGCTGTCGACATCGAGGCACGGCGCGGTCGCGCCGCGCCACTGGAAACGCAGCCGCTCGACTGCGACCACGGGCTGATCGGACATGCGCGCTCCTACCAGGCGAGTCGGCGTTTCTGGCGGGTCAGCTCGGTGCCCGACTGCTTGCCGCCGGCGACCAGCTGCACTTTCAGCCGCTGCAGCCTAGGGAAGCTGTCGAACAGCTTGACCTCAAGGCCTTTCAGCGCAGCCGGCGTCTTGCATTCGAACACGACAGTGGCATGCATGTCTGCATGACCGTCCTTGCTGTCGCCTCCCGGCAGTTCCACCTCCGCCGGCGAAGCCGTGCATTGCGCCGCCGCGCTCGGGACGAACAAGGCTTCCGGCTTGCGGAAGCTGTCCTTCATCGCCTGCACTGCCTTGCGCTCCTTGTCGTTGCGGGGTTCGTGTTCGAAGCCGACCAGACTTTCCAGGGGGGAACTCAATTCCAGTTCCAGGCGATTGTCTTCGGCGGCGACGGTCAGCCGGGCTACGCCATGCTGATGCGCTCCCGCCGCCGATGCGCCACCCGAGCACGCCAGCATGGCGAGAAGCACCGCGATTGAAGCCGTGACCTTATGCATGCGGCCTCCCTGCCACGGGACATGGCACTGGTTTTGAACGGCAATGATTGCGGGCATTAACGCAGCCCCTGGCGTTGAAACGTGGTGAATATGCATATAAATTCCTCATCATGAAATGCGGTTGCGGTTGCGGTGGCAGGCAGCGGCTCCGTGCCATAGGTGCGGCCGGTGGCGAAGTACGTGCAGTTCAGAAGAGAGGAGGGCCGCGCGGCGAAAAATGCCGGAACGGATGGGCATGCGGAGGCGATGTCTGCCGCGACCGCGCTGTGGACATGACGGCGCGCGGGCAGACCGGACGGAAGAAGGCGGAGTGCAGCGTGGCGCCGAGCGCGGCGGCATCGAACAGCGTGCAGGAATGCGCAAGGTCCGGTGCCTCATCGTCATCCGATGCGCTGGCATGATCGGCGCTGGATGAGGAAATCCAGGCATGCTCGATGCGATGCTGCATACCCGTCCACTGCATGCCCAGCAGCATCAGCAGCAGTGTCAGCAGTGCTGCGGCGGCGCGTGCGGAATGCATGCTTGTTATGGACGGACGGAAATAGGTTTGCGGCACAATGACGACTTTGAAGTGCAACCAAGTTGCAGGATCATAGCATACAGCGCTGGCGGCCTTTTGGAGACTGCAATATGATTTGCACCGGGCAAAACAAGTAGCCCCAACGTACAAACCCGGCAGTACCGGAGATAAAGAGAGAGAGAAAAACATGCTTAACCACGTAATGATCGGTTCCAACGATATCGAACGCTCGAAGCGTTTCTACGACGCCGTGCTTGGAACGCTTGGAGCGGGAGAACCGCTGCGCCACAAGGCGAATTCCGGCCACACCCGGCTTTTCTACCGGCATGACGGAAGCACCTTTTGCATCACCGAACCGATCAATGGCGAAGAGGCGAACCCCGCGAACGGGGGCACCATCGGCTTCAAGTGCAGTTCGCCCGAGCAGGTTCTCAAGTTTCATGACACTGCCATCGCGAACGGAGGCAAGTCCATCGAGGAACCGCCCGGCCTGCGCGAAGGTAACATGGGTGCGATGTACCTGGCCTATGTACGCGATCCGGACGGCCATAAACTCTGTGCCATCTATCGAGGCAAGTAGAAGCCGAAAGCGGCAACTCCATCGGCGGCAGGCGCAGTTCTCTGCTTGTCCCGTTTCAGGAGATTGCAGCCCAATATCTCTTTCAGCCCATGGAAACGTTGCCGGTGTCGAACTCCCCACCGTTCACACACAAGACCATGGGTGCAAAGACTCGCCGGTTTCGCCCGTGGGAGGCGTGGGATTTCATGCGGGAGCCGGCTTCAGCTGGCGCTGGCGTGCGGACGAATCCGTCCATTTGCCGGTGCGCAAGGGGATGATGATGGCATTGTGCCGGCTTGCGAGTTCCTGCGCTTCCTGAGTGAATACGGTGCCGACAATGAGCACGCCATCCGGCGCCGGCTCTCCCATCCTGCGCAAGGCCCGCTCGAGCGGCGCCGACATCACGACGTCGCGTTCGCCATGGTCGCAAAGGATCAGCGTGTAGACGGCGTCGGGGCGTGTCGCCTTTGCCGCCGCGTCGCGGTAAGCCGGCGGAACCGCGTCCTGTATCCGGCTGCCTTGAACTCTTGCTCGAATGTTCGCTTTCATCCGCTGTCTCCGTGCCCGGGTTGGACCTTCGACAGTCTGTCCGATTCCAAGTTGCATTCGAAAGGCTGCCTGCGGATGACGCTTGGCAGCCCCCTCGCAGCCTCCCCGTAGGCAGGCGCGTTTGTCCGGCCCGGCTGGAGAAACGCGCGCAAGAACGGTGGTTAATGCGCGCGTGGCGAATGCCGTTGATGCTTTACTTGCAAGTCATGCAGACGATGACCCGATTGTCCACTGCCGTGACGCCGGGCACCTTCTTGGCGATGGCTGCCGCTTTCTGGAATGCCGCAACCGACTTCACTTCCCCTTTCAGCAGAACCTTGCCCTGCTCCGTCTCGGGCTTGATGCCGGCGGTTTCAGGATCGGCGGCGAGCGCGGCTGTGACATTCTGCGTGATCGCAGCATCACCGCCCGGCGCGACGGCAGCTTTCTGTCCGCCTGCCGTCGACGAGGCGGATGTGCCCCCTGTGCCTCCTGTGCCGGCGCAGCCGACGAACAGGGCGGCCGACATCAGCAGACCAAGTATATTTACTGTTTTCATAGAGTTCTCCTTGCTTTGTCAGTGGTTTATTCTGGACGATAATTTACCTTGGAATCCATGTTTTTGCTCAACACGGTTAAGACTATGGCTTTTGCCGGCCTTGCCGGTTTCCATTTGAGAGCGGCGCCCGCGCTTCAATGCTTGAAAATGGATTCGCATTCTCCGGTGGCATACCGCAGAGAAAAGGCGCTCAAGAAGCCGCATTGAATCAGATGACGAACAAAAAAATCATTGTAAGTATCGCGAACCAGACACTGTTCCTGATGAATGACGAACTGCAAGTCCGGTCATACCCGATATCGACGGGACTAAAGGGTGCTGGCGAACAGATGGGAAGCGGCTGTACGCCGCGCGGCTTGCATCGCATACGAGCAAAGATCGGTGCCGGTTGCATCGAGAACACGGTATTCGTCGGAAGGCGGCCGACCGGCGAGACTTATTCAAACGCGTTGCGGGAGCAATATCCTGACAGGGACTGGATCCTGTCGCGCATCCTTTGGTTGTGCGGGTGCGAACCGGGACGCAACCGGTTCGGCGAGGTAGATACCATGCGCCGCTACATCTACCTGCATGGCTGTCCGGACAGCGAGCCCATGGGAATTCCGAAGTCGCATGGCTGCGTCAGAATGCGTAACGCGGACATCATCGAATTATTCGACATGGTGGAAGCAGGAACGGCCGTGCACATTCTTGATGATTGATATCCATGAGCCCCTATCTGCAATTCAGTAAGGTCATTGCATCGAGTTCAAGAATGTTTCAGGGAACAACAGCAGTCAAGCGGGGGCGGCTTACTGTCCCGGCTTCTTCCAGAGCGGCCCAATAGGCAATTCCGTCAATTGCTCCACGCCGGAAACCTGCGTGGCCGCCGCGGTGCCGACCGCCGCGGTATCGACCGCCGCAGCTTCCACAAAGGGCTTGCCGTCTCGCTGCGCACGCAGCATGCCGAGATTGCGGCGGATGCGCGCGTCATGCGGAGCAAGCAGGTGCGCGCGTTCCAGGAGAATCAGCGCGGAGCGCAGGTCGCCGTCGCGGTATTTCTGCAAGGCGAATTCGTTGAGCACCACCGGGTTGAAATGGTCGTAGCGCATCGCCGGCGCGGTGCCGTCGACCGTGGCCGCGCGAGTTGTGCAGGCAAGAATCAGGCAGAGAGAGAAAAGGATGGAACGCATGATCAGTATTGCGACGTCGGGCTGATGGATTCGGGCAGGAAGGACACCGGCTTGGCGGAGCTTCCGTCGAGCGCATAGCGCAGGTAAAAGGCGAAACGGTTGGGTGAATAATCGGGCGAGCGGTCAAGCTCGATGCGCCCGCCCAGGAACAGGCGCGAGTCGGCCTGGTATTCCCACGACAGCGCCAGCGAGCGGCCAACACCGCGTCCGCGACCGCCGCTGTAGAAGGGCGTGACATCGTTGGCGGCGGCGAGGCTCTCCGCCTGCGCCTGCAGCAGCGGATCGGTCGGGAAATACGGTGCATCCTTGGTATTGGAGCGCGACGTCGAAACCGAACCGCGGATCGCGTACGAAAAGCGTGAATAGCGCTCGCCGAAGGTCACCGGGAAGGATATCGACTTGTACATGCCTGGGCTGTAATAGCCGCCGTGGCCGAGCGTGTATTCGCCAGCGTTTTCCGACATGCGCCAGTACATGCCGGTCATGCCGAACTGCAGCAGGCGGTCGTCTTCATTGATGACGCGCCACTGTCCGCCTGCCATCAGCTGCATCCGGTTGTTGCCCTTGACGTTTTTGCCGGACAGCCGGTGCAGCCCGAGCGAGGACCAGCCGCCAAAGCGCCCGCCCTGGTCGAGGCTCAGGCCGAAGCGCACGCCGGTGGCCAGCACGCCACCCCAGGTCTGCCCGGTATTCGGGTCACGCGTGCCGGCATACGACAGCATGCTGCCGGTGAGCGGACGGCGTGATGCATCCACCGAAAGTCCGAACGGTCCCAGGTCGGTCTTGTGCAGGATGCCGCCGATCAGGTTCTGCACCGGAAAGCCGAGCGGCGTGGTGCCGATATCGTAACGTGTGCCGTTCCGCTCCAGCGCGGCGTTCAATGCCACGCCGCTGGCGCGCTGCGCATGGATGCCGGTATTGCAGTCGGGCAGGCAGAGCAGCGTGGAACCGAAGGTTTCGGCTGAGCCGGTATCGGCCAGGTCGAGGCCGCCGGCATTGAGCCTGACGAGGTCGGCGCGGTAGGTCCAGCGCCCGCCGGGGCCGGTCGCCTGCTTCCATTCGAGCGGCACCTCGGTGGCGTCGTACTGCGAGGTGCCGGCGGAGCCGCTGCGGGTGCGCTTGTCGACCGCGCCGGACAGCCAGGTGGTTCTGCGGTCGAGCAGATCGGCCATGCGGCGGTAGCCGCTCGCAGCGGCGGCCTCGGAGCCGAGCGCTTCGGCGGGAGCCGGCACGATCTCCAGCGCGGGCGGGGTCGAGCCGTCCGGCATCGGCGTCTGCCGCAGGCTGGACAGCACCGGCGCGCCGGCGGCCCCCGTAGCTCCCGCAACCTCACGCTGCGACATCTCGCTGGCATACGAGCGGCGCAGGTAATCGAGCGCATCGTCGATCTGGCCTTCGCGCTGCGCGATTTCCGATGCATAGGAAAGCGAACGCGGGTTGTCCGGCGCCGCGCTCAGCGCCGATTCGACCAGCGTGCGTGCACGTTGCCAATCCTGCAGCTCGATCAGGATCCCGACGAGGTCGGCGACCTGGTCCGGCGTCGCGCCTTCCAGGGCTGCCAGTTGCTGGTCTGTTAGCTGCCGTGCCTCAGCGGTCCGGCGGGTTTCCGCCAGCACTTCGATCAGGCCGATTGCGGCATCGCGGTTGTCCGCGCGCAGCCGCAGCAGTTCGCGGTAATTGCGCTCGGCGGATTCGGGCCGGCCGGCATTGCGCAGGAAGCGTGCTTCGGTCGACAGCAGGCGTTCGCTTGCCGGCTGCTCGGCGCGCAGCGGCGCCAGCAGCTGCAAGGCTTCGGCCAGGCGGTTTTCCCGACGCAGGTTTTCGGCACGGCGCAGGGCCAGCGTGGTGCGGATGTCGGTCATTGCGCCCGCTTGCTCCGGCGTCAGCGGCTTGCCGGCCAGACGCTCCAGCAGTGGAGGCACCGCATCGTCGGCGCCGGCACTGGCGGTCAGGCGCGCATGCCGCAGGCTCCAGTCGATCGAAGGCGCATCCGCCGCCGACAGGCTGCCCAGCGCCGCCTTGGCGCCGACGTTGTCGCCGACGTCGATGCGGGCGTCGGCCAGGTCGAGCAGCAGTTCGCTGTCGTCGCCGACCGCCTGGCTGGCATCGTCGATCAGCGTGCGGGCGGCCACGCCTCGGCCGTTCTTCGCCAGCTCCAGCGAACGCTGGATCACGACCCGCACCCACAGCCTGCGCTGCAGGCTGGTCATATTCTCATTGCGGTTCTGCGTGGCGATCCGCTGCAGCGTGCTCAATGCCACCACGTCCTTTTCCTGGTTGGCCAGGAACAGCGCATACGCATAATGCGCGGCGGCGTCCTGCGGCTGGCGTTCCACCAGTTCAGTGAACAGGGCAATGCCCTTGCCGGCCTCGCCGCGTGCCGCATACATGCGCGCCAGGTCGAAGCGCAACCAGGGGTCGGCGGGATCGTGTTCGGCGGCGCGCTCCAGCATCGCCAGCGCATCGTCGCTCCTGCCTTCGACCAGCAGCGCCTGCGCCTTTTCCTTGAACAGCGTGGCTCGCACCGCCGCGACCGTGGCGGCGAATTCCTTTTTCTGCGTTGCGCTCAGCCTAGCCAGCACCGCCTCGGCATCCTGTTCGCGCCCGGTGCGCAGATATAGCGTCACCAGGCCCTGCAGTGCATTCGCGTTCGCCGGTTCCAGCGCAAGCGCTTCGCGATACGCTTTCTCGGAATCGGCGGCGCGTCCCTGCGCCGCATAGGTGCGGCCGAGGCCGACGATGGCGGCCGGCTCGCGCGCATCGACGGCGCGGGCTTCCTTGTACTTGAATTCCGCCAGTTCGAATTCCTGCGCATCGTCGGCGTCCGATGCTTCGCGCATCAAGCCCCAGTAGCGGGCGACGCGCGCCATGGTCTTCCAGCGGTCGCTGCCGGGATCCTGCTTCATCGCTTCCATGAAATAGGCCTGGGCTTCGGCATGATGGCCCTGCCGCATGCGGATCGTGCCCAGGGCGCCAAGCACGTTTGGATCTTTGGGCCGGCCGCCGATGGACTGGGTCAGCTTGTCTTCCGCGATGTCCAGCTTGCCGCCTTCCAGCATCGCCAGGCCATCGAGGCCGGCGCGGTAGTAGGGGTCGGCCATCAGCCGCCGCCGCTCCTCGATCGCCAGCCGGAGCTTGCCGAGATGTTCCTTGACCGCCAGGTCTTCCACCTTTTCGCGTTCCAGGTATTGTTCGATCAGCGGCACGCTGGAAGGAACCGGTCCGAGCCGCAGCATGGCGCGCCGCCATGCCGCTCGCGCCGCCTTTTCATGCTGCGGCAGTTCGCTCAGCTCGCGTATGGTTTTCAATGCCGAAGGATCGGCCGGCCGGCGCACCGAGATATGCTCGGCCAGCGCCAGCCGGAAGCGATAATTTTCCGGATACTCGCCCACCAGTCTCGTCAATCCGACCAATGCGCGCTCCCAGCCAGCGGCGGTGTCGCCGACGATCAGCCAGTATTCCAGCGCAAGGTCGGCGGTGGGCGGACCCGAGGGATAGAGCTGGCGAAGAATCGTTAGCGCGTCTTCCGGACGGCCGGTCTTGGCCAGCATGCGTGCCTGGCGGATCCGGTCCTTGTCGCCTTCCTCGAGGCGCATCACTGTCTCGAGGCGCAGCAGTTCCGCGTGATTGGGATGGGTGCGCCGCAGCTGCTCGAGATATTGCACGGCCTTGTCCTTCTGGCCGATGCGCAGGTAGACATAGGCCAGGCGCGCCAGGCCGACGGGATGATCGGGCGCGCTGCGCAATAGCTTGTTCAGGGTTTCGATGGCAAGGTCGTCGCGATTGCGCGACTCCCACAGCCGCGCCTGGCTGAGCAGGGCCGAATGCGCCGGATCCTCGATCGGCGCCGAAGTCGATACCCTCACCAGCTGCGCCAGCTGCACTACGGCCGTGTGCGGTGCGAGCGCCGCGTCGATGCGCAGCGCCAGCGGCCTGGGCCGCTCCGGCAGCGGCGTCGGAGTGCGCTGCCGGCGCGGCTGCGTTGCCAATGTAGTGGACAGCTTGAGCGCCAGGCGCGGCTCCGACGGCAGGGAGGGCATAGGGGGCGCAGAGGGCTGGACGTCGGCCGTCAGCGCGCCTTTCGAAAAGACACCCAGGCCGAGGCCGACCGCCAGGGAAATCAGTTTGCGTTGCATGTCCAGCGGGCGGTCAGTGTGCCGTCGCGGCTGAAACGATAGCGGCCATCCATCGCGCCGAGGCCGAACAGCGTCAGCACTTGCTCGTAGTAGTTATCCTTGCCTTCCAGCGGCGCCTTGGCATCGACCCGCAGGCGCTGCTGCCTGACTGCGTCGGGCAGGCGCGAGGCGGCGAGAAATGGCAGCATCGCGGCGGAGAAGCCGGCCGGACCGGCACCCTTTGCGGCACCGTCGCGGGTATTGACTTCAAGCGGCGGCGTGCCGGTCTTGACCACATGCTGGGCGGCGGGCGCCAGCGCCTTGAGCAGCACCGGGCGCACCGGATCGTCCTCGGCCATCGTGCCGGCCCACAGGTAGACGCGGATGGCGTTGTAGCTGCCGACCGCCTTGGTGTCCGCGTCGGGCAGGAAACCCCCGCCGGCCTTCACCATTACCCAGTCCGGCGCGAAGCCGCGCGGCGACGAGCGCACGATGGTATCGACCGAGCTCGTGACCAGCTGCTTCCATTCGGGTTTCGGAGTCAGGGCCGCGAGCCGCCGCATCAGCTGGATCGGCACATAGCTGGGATTGAGGCGATAGACGCCGGGCTGCGGCTGGAAGCCGCGCGGGCCCGGCAGCAGCGTACGTCCGAGGCCGGCGATGTCGACGGTTTCCTCGCGCACGATGCGGTCGGCCAGCAGCTGCGCAAGCGCGGTGTACTTCTGCACCTTCCACAGGCGGCCGGCCTCGGCCAGCGCATAGGCGATCCACAGATCCGAGTCCGATGCCGCATTGTCGTCCATGACGCCCCAGCCGCCGTCGGGCTTCCTGCCCCATTGCCATGCGGGCAGGCGGGCGGTGAGATCGCCGCCGGCGAGATTGTCCTCGGTCCAGCGCAGGATGCGCGCGAACCCGTCGCGGTCGTTGGCCACCAGCGCGAAGAACAGGCCATAGGACTGTCCCTCCGAAGTGGTCTGGCTTTCGGCGGTGGAAGTGTCGACCACCCGCCCGCCTTCATTGACGTAGCGGCTCTTGAATGCAGTCCACTCCGGCCAGTTGTCGCAGGATGCAGCCAAGGCCAGCGGCGCGGCGAGTGAACCCGCGGTCAGCGCGAGCAAGGTGCGGCACAGGCTTTTCAGGGACATTCGCATCATTCTTCACCTTTCGGGCGACGGGTGGTCAGCAGCTTCAACAGCTTCCAGAAGCCGAATACGGAAGCCACCAGCGCGGCCAGCATCACCGCCATCATCAGGATTGGGCGCTGGGTCAGCGGATACCAGAGCACGGTCCAGAACGGCAGGGTGCCGATGGTGTAGGTCTCGCCGGCCAGTACGCTTTCCGCCTTGTCGCCGCGTACGAAAGCGGCGCTGCCGTACATGGAGCGGGCAATGGCATCATTTTCCAGCACATCCAGCACGCGCGTCAGGTCGCGCGGCTCCACCGCGGTGACGGCGACCACGCTGCGGCCCGACGACAGCGGCGATTCGAAGCCGAGCAGCGCCGCCAGCGGGCCGTCGCCCTGAATATGCTCCTGGGTGGCTACATCGGGATCGGGCCGGGTGTCGAAGCCGAGCCAGTCGTACAGAAAATTCACAGAGCGCGCCGGCTGGCTGATGCGGCGGTTGGGGCCGGAAATGATGGCCGGAAGTTTTTCTCCCCACTTGGCGAGCAGGCTCTGGCCGGGGGCGGTGCCGATCAGCAGCAGGTCCTTGCCCTTGAGCGCGCTTTCGTCCTGCGGGCCGGCCACGCTGACCCGGGTCGCCGGGTAGCCGGTGGACTCTCCCATGCGGCCCAGCAGCGTCAGCATCACTTCGATGTCCTGCGCATTGGCGTTCTCCGGCATCACGACCGCGGTCTGGGCGAGATCGGCGTACTTGGTGAACGGGAAGCCGGCGTTCGAGAAGTAGCCGAGGTTGGGCATTTGCGCATAGTGCGGAAAGCCCGAGAAATCGATCGTCGAATCGGAGTCGATCATCGCCCGCACGTTCTCGACCTGCGTGTCGCGGCAGGCGCCCTCCTTGTGGTAGGTGAACGAGAACGAATACTGCATCTGGTTGCGGCTGCCCAGCTTGAACGGCGGGATCAGCATTTCCTTCTGCTCGCCCAGCATGGCGCCGTCGAGCAGCGGCAGCGGCAGGCGGATGAACTCGTTGCCCTGTCCGGCGGAGCGCAGGTTGACCGCCTGCACCAGCTCTTCATTGATGCCCATGCTCATGCGCGACTCGCTGGCGCGAATCGGCGGCGTATAGCGGAATTTCAAATCGACCGGAATGCCGCGGCTCTTCCAGGTGAACAGATCCGGCGGCATGCGCAGGTCGATGCGGATGGGATCGGGCACATGTCCGAACACCTGCAGCTGCTGCTGGAATTCGATCAGTTCGCCAAACTTCATCGGCCGGTCCAGGCGCACCCAGTTCGGCGCATCGTAGGCCTGGCGCGGCGCTTGCTCGCGCGACTGCTTGATGTCGACGTGGGTGCCCGAGACCACGGCATTGCCGAGCACCAGCGAGGTGGCGGCAGCCTTGAGGTCGTTGCCGTCGCGGCCGCTGATGAGCAGCAGCTTGGAAAACCCGTCGCCCGGATTGGTGATCACGCTGATGCCCGGACCGGCAAAGGGTTCCAGCTTGCTCAGGAAGCCGGGGCGCTCGGTATTGGTAGCAAACACCACCGCGTGCCCCCTTGGCGCGCTGTCGAGATGTGCCGGGAAGCGTGCACCCCGCCATTTGGCCAGCTTGCCGAACCAGGACGAGGTGATGCCCGCCGCGCGCAGCGTCTCGTAGGACGGCTTGGCGGCGAAGATGTAGGGCAGGCGCAAGCGTGCATTGTCGCGGCCGTCGAAGAAGGGTTCGGGCAGCGCCGCCAGGTCGCTCTTGAGCACGACTGGGCGCACCGACAGCTGCAGTTCGCTGCTGCCGCTGACGTCGGCCCACAGGCTGGTGTGCAGCGGGTCTTCGCATTCGTTGGCGTAATGGCCGACGAAGATCAGGTTCAGGTTGTTGTTGGAAGTGATGAAGCGGGGGTCGAGTTCGATATCCGCCACCAGCGGCTTGCCCGCGTCTTCCTTGGTGACCGGCAGTATCCTGACGACTTCGTCGTTGAGCACGATCTTCAGGTGCGACTGGCTGACGATCAGCGCCGGAGAATAGGAGTAGCGCAGGCGCAATGCAGCCTTTGTCACCAGTTCGTCGGCGCGCAGGCCGAAATTGATGGTGGCCTTGCCTTCGGTGGTGCGCAGCTTGAATACGTTGGTGTTGGCCAGCTTGCCCAGCGTCACGCGGCGCGTTTCGACCGGCAGGTCGGACGGATCGACGGCCGGCAGCGGCGCATCCGCCGGCATGGCCGGAACCGCCGGTGCCGATGTCGGCGCCCCATCGTCGGCAAGCTTCGTCTTTGTCCCGGCAGCGGTCGCCGTTTCGGCCGAAGGCAGCAGCGCAGCCGCCAGCGAGAGCGCAAGAATGGTGCGGGTAATCGGCAGGCCGCTTTTGCCGCGCCGGCCTGCTGGTGTTCGGCCGTGCGGCTGCGCCATCGGACAATGAGTGATTTTCATAGGTGATTATTGTTCTTGACAGGCTGCGGCGGTCGCGGCAGCAGGCTAGCGATCCAGTGCATCGCGGATGCGGCCTTCCGCGCCAGGGGCATCGAGGATGGAAGTGCATGTTCGGCAACCCGACGGTAGCCTTCGACGCCGGTCGTCAACACCTTGCGCAGGCCCAGCAGCGGCTTGTCGCGATGCCGGCCTTCGGCCCAGGACACCCAGGCGTCGGCGCGGGCGAAGGTGCATTGCACTAATGTCATTTGCTGTTCCGTGGTGCTCAGTTCCCAGCGCAGCCGCAGCCGCGTGGTGGACTGGCCTACGACACGCGCGGGGAAAGTAAATTCCTCGTCGCCGCGCCACAGGGAGACCATGACGAGTTCTTCCGCCGGGAGTTCCGGCACCTGCTCCATCTGCAGCGCGGCACCGCCCTCGGAAAAATCTTCGGTTTCGCAGCGCATGAGCTGACCGCCCGGCAGGTGCAGCACCGCCGGCAACCGCATGTTGACGCGATGCGAGCGGCGCACTTGCTTGGTTTCCGATGCCACCGAAATTGCCGCGCCGAGCAGCAGCACGTTGTAACCGGTCCAGAACAGGTTCAGCAGGGTGGTCGGAATCTCGTCGGCCGGGCCCCAGATGATGCGGCCGATGCCGACCACGAAGCCGAGCAGGTTGAGGCCCACAATGATCAGGTAGGGCAGGGAGATGGTCCAGTCGAAATAATTCTTTTCCACCAGGCCGCCCTTGGCGGTGACGTTGAACTTGCCTTTGTGCGGATCGAGCAGCGCCACCGTGGTCGGGCGCACGATGTACCATGCCAGCACAGTCTCATATACCTCCGCCCAGAAGGAGTGGCGGTGGCTGCCCTGAATGCGCGAATTGGTGATATTGGCATGCACCATGTGCGGGAGCACATAAAGGATGACCGAAATTGCCGGAGTATAAATGACGTAGGCGTGGAACAGCAGGAATGCCAGTGGCGCGGTCAGGAAGATCAGGCGCGGCCCGCCATTGAGGAAGTGCAGCATCGCGTTGCCGTAGCAGATGCGCTGCGCCCAGTTCAAGCCCTTGCCCAGAAACGGGTTGTCGAGCCGGAAGATCTGCGCCATGCCGCGCGCCCAGCGGATGCGCTGGCCGATATGGGCCGACAGGCTTTCCGTGGCCAGGCCCGCGGCCTGCGGCAGATTGATGTAGGCGGAGCGGTAGCCGAGTCGCTGCAGCTTGAGCGCGGTATGCGCATCCTCCGTCACGGTTTCCACCGCGATGCCGCCGACCTGTTCCAGCGGCCCGCGCTTGATCACCGCGCAGGAGCCGCAGAAGAATGTGGCGTTCCACAGGTCGTTGCCGTCCTGGATCACGCCGTAGAACAGTTCGCCTTCATTGGGCATGCTGCGGAACAGGCCGAGATTGCGCTCGAAGGGATCGGGCGAAAAGAAATGGTGCGGCGTCTGCAGCAGGGCCAGTTTCGGGTCGCGCACGAACCATCCCATGGTCGCCTGCAGGAAGGAGCGGGTCGGAATATGGTCGCAATCGAAGATGGCGATGTATTCGCCACTGGTCTTGGTCATTGCATGATTGAGGTTGCCCGCCTTCGCATGGAAGTTGTCGGGCCGGATGATATAGCCGATGCCGGCTTCCGCCGCGAAGCGCCTGAACTCGTCGCGCCTGCCGTCGTCGAGCAGGTAGATATTGATCTTGTCGCGCGGCCAGTCGATGCCTAGCGCGGCATAGACCGTAGGCATGACAACCTTGAGCGGTTCATTATAGGTCGGGATGAACACATCGACTGTCGGCCACACGCGATCGTCATCCGGCAGGGGCGTGGGTCCGCGCCGCAGCGGCCAGGACGTCTGCACGTATCCCAGCACCAGGATGATCCAGGTATAGATTTCGGCGAACAGCAGCAGCACGCCCCAGAAGAAGTCGAAAGTCTCGTCCCAATTGAGAGTGTAGGCGACGCGCCACCAAAGATAGCGGGTGGAAGCGGTCACGGAAAGAACGATGAGCAGCAGCGTGGCCACGGGGCCTGGAATGCGCCGGATCAGCATGGCGATGATCCACAGCAGCGTCACGAAGATCAGCTGGGCCAGCGTGCTGAACGGCGTGGTCACGCAAAGCAGCGCCAGCGTCGCGGCGCAGGCATAGGCGACGTAACGCACGGTCGGATGGTCCCAGATGCCGTGCCTGGCAAACTCTTCCGCCTTGGCTTCCATCGCATTGACGTCTGATGATGCATGGTTGACGCGCTTGCTCAGGCGCGCGGCGGCCTCGCGCAATGCATTCGGCATGGCCGAGGCCACCATCTTCAGCAGCATGTCCAGCGCCGGCTCGATCCGGCTTTTCCACGGGCGGGACGCCGGCAGCGGCTTGATCCTGACAATGAGCAGCCATGCCAGTTGCAGGGGAATGCGGATCATGTCGGCGGCGCGCGGACGGCGGAAATCGACATGCGGGAAACAATTGGAGAACAGTCCGCGCCAGGTCTCCGGGCGGGTCAGGGCGCCGTCGCGGAATAGCAGGCACAGCAGGATCGCCTGCCACGACTGGCACGGATCGATGCCCGCGGCGCGGAGAAGCCGTTCGAGGCGAGCGCGAACCAGGGTAGCAAGGCAGGCGACTTGCGACGATGTATCGGGTGAGGCGGATGAAGCAGATGAAGCGGACCGCATCAGGCATGCACCTCTTCATGTCCCAGGCGAGCCATGGTCCAGGTAGCCAATGCAGTAAAGTCATAGGCGGCCTGGCTGGAAGGGGCGAAGTCGAACACCGTCTGCTTGCAGGCCAGTGCCTCGCGCAAGGACTCGTCGCGGTGCACGACCACCGGGGAAAGCGATTGCTTGTGCTGGGTCCGCAGCAGCACGGAAATGTCGCGGTCAAGCCTGCGCGACGGGTCGAAACCGCTAAGCACTATCATGGTCGACGGGCCGTGCGCCATCCTGACTTCGGCCGCGATGCGGGTTGACGATGCATACGAGACGGTATCCGGACTGCAGACCAGCAGGACCATGTCGGCAGCGGCCAAGACCTGTTCGCGCAGTGCGGCCGGCATGCGCGGGCAGTCGCAGATGGTGATGGTGTCATGGGGCGCCTGGATGGCGGACAACTGATTCCTGAACCAGCCCGGATGTTCCCTCAGCCATCCGGTCAGTTGATCCAATGCCTCTTCGCTCGCCAGCTGGCCGAACGGCACGAAATCGACGCCGGTGGAACTGCGATAGGCCGACTTGTGCCAGTCGCGTCCATTCAACAGATCGGCCGCGAATCCTCCGTGGTCGTTCCACGGCATGCCGAAATGAAGACGCAGCAGGTTATCGGTGCAGAAGTCGAAGGCCAGCGTCTGGCGCTTCTGCATGTGAAGCGCCGTGGCAAGGTGCGCTGCGACGGTCGTCGCACCCGCGCCGCCAATCGCGCTGAGAACGGCAACGACCTTCATTGTTATTTCGCCGCAACGGCTGCGTTATCCGAGCCGATGCCTTCGATCTCGGCCAATAAGGGCCACCGGCAGGCAGCAATGACAGCCGCGTCCTGCCTCACTACCTCATGGTAGGTAGTCCGATTGGAATAATCGCCGAAATGCGAAAAAAGACTGTTGACGTCATTTTCCGCGGCGTAAGACTGTGGTTGCTTTGGGGCGTGCTGCGCCATAATTCGGGTCCATTATCAAAAAAATTGCATCGAAGCAATTTGCGTCCCGTTAGAGGGGGGACCTTGATGAATGTTCCTTCCGGCATTTTTTAGGCTAGACACGGAACCAAGTTGGTTGGGGGAAATCCGATACTTTCCTCCGATGCATATGGTAAATTCATTTCCAAGCAGTTACAAATGGTAACGCCAAATCTGTTTCAGAATTGAGCCAAATTCATGTTTTCCGACAACAATATTCCATCATTCGGCTGCAAATTGCGGTTGGAAGGCCTGTCGCCTGCTGCATTATTGCTGTCCGGGAATATTTATGCGGTAGCTGAAGAAGATGACCGTCTTGCCGCTTCGCTTATCTGGGGCACACTTGCCGAGAATTGCGGCAATGGCAATTCAAGTTGTCTCGTTTCCCTGTCCGACCCGGAAAAGACAATCGCTGCCAGCGCATTGGAAGAACAGATTCTGCCGTATTTTGAAAACCGGAAATTAACCGTGCTGGAGGCCGGCAGCGGCATTGAAAAATTATCTGCCAAGGCAAGGCTGCGCCGGTTTGTGGAAGAGTTGCAGCACTGGAAACTGGCGCGTCGACAACTGATCGTCGTCGACGGCGCGGAGTTGCTGTTCGCGGAATTAAATATTTCAGTGCTGCATACGCTTCGCGACTGGGCGGAACGGCACGGCAGCATCCTGCTGTTTGTTTTCCGCCAGGGCGGGCACAACAGTAATGAAGCGCTGGATGGCGTCGTCCGTTGGGCGCAATGCTTTGCCGGAATGGCGCGCATCAAGAGCCGCTATGGAGCAGCTTCATGGGAAATTTTCCATTGGTTCAATCCGGGCGGGTTGGTGGCCAATAAAACATTTCCGCTGCGTTGCGGGCCCGAAGGCTTGCTGGAAGTGATCGAGGAATCCAATTCCAGCATGCAGGCGGTGGAGCCCGCGGTCGACGAGACCCAGATCATCGCGGTGAGAACGGCATTCCTGCCGAAGGAAACCATGCCGGGCGAATGGCGGATCGTGAATGACGACCTGGAAGCCATGCCGGCCCTGGTATCCGGCGCGGTGGCCGCGACCGTGGTGCTTTCGTTTACTCCGTCCACCAATTTCAACCTTGTCGCACGCTGCGTGTTTGATCTGCGCAAGCAGTGCGGCCCGCGCTTGAAGATCGTCATTCGTGAAGTCAACTCGCGCTTCCGCTACAGCCAGGAAACACTCGCAGTGAGGCTTGGAGCGAACCTGATCGTGCCCGCCGAAATCAGCTATGTGCGCTTCCTCAGCCTGACTTCCATGGTGCAGGGCCAGGTATTTCCGCATAACCTGCCGGCCAGCTACGAAAAGGCGCTGGCCGACGCCATGCCCGAACAGGAGCAGGGTTACCTGGCGCCGGAGGATTTCACCCGTTCCGTGCAGACCATCCTGGAGCGCAGCCGCGTGCTCAATGTGCAGAACGCAATGGTGCGGCTGCCGCTGGCTTACGGCCTGCAGCCTTTCGACGCTCTGCGTTATTGCACGATCAAGCGCGACGGCGACCTTTGCACATCCGACGACACCAATGTCTATGTCTTTCTTTATGCCTGCCGGGAATCGGACATCGACAAGACGCTGGACCGCCTGTTCGGCCTGCCGGTCAGCGAACTGTTCTCCACCGAAGAACGCTACCTGACCGCGCGCGGGATCGAAGAAGGCATACAGGAATTCGAAGACCGCCGACTTGCCGGCAACTTCCCGGACCTGACGATTGAACTCGCGGCTATCGCAGAAGCTACAGTCCGACCCGAGCGGACCGCGGCGCCGCTCGCGGCGGTCGAGCAGAAAGGACCTGCGACGGTTCGCTACTCGGCCCCGCCACCGGCGGTGCGGCGTCCGCTGCCCCTGCGCGGCACGCCAACCCTGACTGATGTATCGGTAACAAACTCATGACCTTCACTGTTGCATTTCTGATCCTGATTGTCGGCATCGCGATCGGCTATCGTCTGCCGGGCCCGCTCGCGCGGCTCAAGGAATTCTACCGGCGGCAGACTTACAAGCCGGTCATGCTGCGCAGGTATGTCCATGGCAAGAACTCGCCGGTTTCCGCCAAGCGTGATGCGCAATGAAACTCGGTGACATGAACCAGGCCGCGCCGGAGGAGCCTGCGCAATCCGCGCCTGCATCCAATGGATCCAATGCATCCGGCGCACCCGAGGCTATTGCCGAGCCGTCCATCCGCCTGGGGGCCTGGAGCTTCTATTTCCTGGCGAAGATCCTGCTGTACTGGCGTGAACTGATCGGTTTTCACCCGCTGGAAAATATCGCCTTCGCCGCGTTCCTCCTGATGCCGGTGCGCTCGCGCACCGGGCGCTGGTTGCGCAATGCGGCGGCCGTGCCGCTGGCACTGACATTGCTGTACTACGATTCCTGGCTGCCGCCAATCGACCGCGTGCTGTCGCAGGCCACGCTGCTGTCGAATTTCAGCTTCGGCTATCTGCTTGAGCTGTCCGGCCGTTTCATCAGCTGGCCGGTGGTGGCGATGCTGGTGATCGGTTGGGTGGGCTACCGCATTGCCGCCCGCTACCTGCGCACCGGCGTCGCGGTCATGGCGGCCCTGCTCGCGCTGGCGATTTCGAGTTCGAGGGACGAGGTCAACATCGCCTCGGCCCCAGCCGCCTCCGGGCGGGAGGAGCCGGCAAGACAGGCTGCCGGGGCAGGCAGCGGCAATCTGGATGCCATGGTGCAGGAGTTCTATGCCGGCGAGGCGCAGCGCATTGTGCACTTCGCCAAGGCAGACCAGGGCGCGCCGTTCGACATCATCTTCCTGCATGTCTGTTCCCTGTCATGGGACGATCTGAGAGCCGTCGGGCTGGACTCCCATCCGATATGGAACAGTTTCGATTTCATGTTCCGCCAGTTCAATTCGGCGGCGTCGTATAGCGGTCCGGCTGCAATACGCATCAATCGCGCTACCTGCGGGCAGACGCCGCACAAGTCGCTTTACACTCCGGCGGCCGACAGCTGCTATCTGATGCCGAGTCTGAAGCAGGCGGGTTTCGAGACCAACATTGCGCTCAACCATGACGGACACTTTGACGACTTCCTGACGGAGATCCGCAAGCAGGGAGTCAACGCGCCATTAATGCCGCTCAATGGTGTTGCGGTTCCGCAGCGGGGTTTCGACAATTCCCCGATCTATGACGACTACGGCGTGTTGTCGCGCTGGCTCGAAACGCGGCAGAAAACCGATGCGGAGCGGGTTGCACTGTTTTACAACACGATCAGTCTGCATGACGGCAACAAGATCGTGTCGGGACCGGATTCGAAACTGAACAGCTTCGCCAGCTACAAGCCGCGCGTGGAAAAGCTGCTCAACGATATCAACGGATTCATGGAGCAGATCCGAAAGAGTGGAAGACGCGCTATTGTCGTCGTCGTGCCCGAGCATGGCGCCGCGCTGCGTGGCGACAAGTTCCAGATAGCAGGGCTGCGGGAGATACCGACGCCGCTCGTGACCACCGTTCCGGTGGGCGTCAAGGTCATTGGGCCGGATGCCGTGCGCACTGGCAGCAGCGCACAAATCATGGAGCCGGCCAGCTATGTCAGCCTGTCGCAAATGATTGCTCAGATGATTGCAAAATCGCCTTACGGCGAAGCCGGCTTCTCGCCGGCCGACTACACCGAAAGCATGACTCCTACCGAGTTCGTGGCAGAGAACGAAGGCATGGTCATGGTGAGGCGCGATAACCGCTTCTACCTGAAGCAGGGCAGCGATGGATGGAAGGAGTATGTGAACCCGGCGAATTGAACGTTGATGGACAAGTTCGGTTGCGCCGGGCCTTGCCGCCCTGGCAGGCTTTACTGGCTGTCCAGCCAGCGGCTGAACTGTTCGCCCACTTCGAGATGCTTGCGGCCGAGATCGACCGTGGCTTGCAGGTAGCCCAGCTTGGAGCCGCAGTCGTAACGGGTGCCTTCATAGCGGCAGGCTACGACGGCTTCGTCGGCGATCAGCGAGGCGATGCCATCGGTCAGCTGTATTTCATTGCCGCTGCCGCGCTCGATCCGTTCGAGATGATGGAAGATGCGCGGCGAGAGCACATAGCGTCCGACCACCGCGAGCGTCGACGGCGCGGCATCGGGATGCGGTTTCTCGACGATATGCTCGACGCGCTCGATGCGCTCCGACACGGTCTGGCCGCGGACGATGCCGTAGCTGCCGGTTTCATGGCGCGGCACGTTTTGCACGCCCAGCACGGATGCATTGTGTTCGGCGGCGACATCCATCAATTGACCGAGCACCGGTTTGTCGCTGTCGATGAGGTCGTCGGCCAGCACCACCGCGAAAGGTTCGTCGCCAATCACGTTCTTGGCGCACAGGACAGCATGGCCCAGGCCGAGCGCGCGCGACTGACGAATGTAGACGCAGCGTACGTTGGACGGCAGCATGTCGCGGACCAGCGCGAGCAACTTGTCGTTGTTCCTTGCGGCGAGTTCCGCTTCGAGTTCGTAGGCGGTGTCGAAGTGGTCTTCGATCGCGCGTTTGCTGCGTCCCGTGATGAAGATCATATCGGTGATGCCGGAGCGGATCGCTTCCTCGACGGCAAACTGGATGAGCGGCTTGTCGACGATGGGAAGCATTTCCTTCGGATTGGCTTTTGTCGCGGGAAGGAAGCGCGTTCCAAGGCCGGCAACCGGAAATACGGCTTTTCGGATTTTCTGCATGGTAGTTGTGTGCTAGGCTGCGTGAGAATTGGACATGCCGGCAGGGGCGCGGGCGGCATTGAAAATTGTGAACTTAATTTAACACTATTGAAATGGTCTGTGTTGGCTTTTGCTCCAACTCGTGCTGGACACGGCGGTACTGCAATAAGTTTCTAATATATGGTAAACACCAAAATTTTCGCGGCCATGCTGCTGTTGTCGGCCGCTTCGATGAGCGAGGCCAAGGTCAACTGGATACGTCTCGGCGAGAACGCGCGCGCGGAAATTTTCATCGACTCCGCCAATATCGAAAGACCTCCCGGCTATGTCAAGGCCTGGACCATGCTCTCCTTCAAAACGAAGCAGCGCGGCGGATGGCGTTCGGAGCGGCGCATGTTCATGTTTTCCTGCAAGGACCGCACGCTGGAATGGCAGCAGTCGATGTATCAGGCTGAACCGATGGGCGAAGGCGATTTTCTCCATTCGCGCTCATTGAACCGCTACGGGGTCGGCGACTTGCGCCTGGTGGAACTCGATCCGAGCACGAAGGATGAAAGCGTGTACAAGGACGCCGTGCCCGAGTCCGAGTTCATTGCCGTTTTCAAGGGCCTCTGTTGAGCGGCACCGATTATCAAGCATGTTGCGGCGGGCGCTTCGGCGGACTTGCCCGCACGGTATTCAAAGTCGTCAGATGATTTTCCTTCGTATTCTCGGCGTGCTGTTTTTACTGCTTGGCGCATCGCAGCCGATGGCACAGTCAAGACAAGCCGACAAGCCGGCAGCAACAGGTGCGGCAGCCCCTGCTGTACCCGCTGCTGTTCCCGCTGCGGTCGTGCCGCAGCCGACCAGCAAGCGCAACTTCGGTTTTTCCGCGCTGGACAGCAAGCCGCTGATGAGGCTGGTCCCCACCGACGGCCCGCCTTCGATCGGCTTTGGCTTGCGCAGGGATGAAAAGCCGGTCAAGGCGGTGTTCAGGATCAAGAACACTTTCTCTCCTGCGCTCATTCCGGAGCAGTCTCATATCCGCGTTCTGCTCAACCAGGAAGTGGTCGGCACCGTGCAGATGAACCGGCAGACCGCGGGCAAGCAGACCAGCAAGGAGTTCGAACTCGATCCGACGCTGCTTCGCGAGTACAACAATCTGACGCTGGAATTCGTCGGCCATTACACGAACGAATGCGAAGACCCCCTGCACACCAATCTGTGGGCCGACATCGGCAAGGGTAGCGAGGTCGAACTCACGGTGCAGCGGGTACGGATCGAGGACGACCTGGCGCTGCTTCCCGAACCCTTCTTCGACAAGCAGGAACTGATCCGCCTCAAGCTGCCGTACGTATTCGCCGCCAAGCCTTCCCATGCAACCCTCAGGGCCGCCGGCATCACCGCATCCTGGTTTGGCAAGCTGGCCGGATGGCGCAATGCGCGCTTCCCCGCGCATCTCGATTCCCTGCCGGCGGGTCATGCGGTGGTTTTCGCAACCAACGCAGAGCGCCCGGCATTCCTCGCCACGGAGCCGCCGTTCGCCGGCCCTGCGCTGCGCATCATGGCCAATCCCTCTGACGGCATTTCCAAACTGCTGCTTGTCAGCGGAGCCGATGCCGACGATCTGGCGGTAGCGGCGCGCTCGCTGGTGCTCGGCAATGCCGCGTTGTCGGGAAGGCAGGCCGAGATCCGCGAGACCGGCGCCGCGGTGCGGCGCAAGCCCTATGACGCGCCCAACTGGGTCCGCGTCGACCGGCCGATGAAGTTCGGCGAGCTGATCGACTCGCCGCAGCAGCTGCAGGTGTACGGGCATGTGCCCGAACCCGTGCGTGTCAGCCTGCGAATTCCCCCGGACCTGTTCACCTGGCGCAGCCGCGGCGTGCCAGTGGACCTCAAGTTCCGTTATA
This sequence comes from Noviherbaspirillum album, assembly GCF_035916955.1. Lineage (NCBI taxonomy): Bacteria > Pseudomonadati > Pseudomonadota > Betaproteobacteria > Burkholderiales > Oxalobacteraceae > Noviherbaspirillum > Noviherbaspirillum album. The sequence continues at coordinate 90,788 of NZ_JAWIIV010000008.1, forward strand.
CGCCTCCCGTGCGTACCATCGACTCCATGCTCGGCATGAGCATCAACGGCGAACTGGTGCAATCGGTGAACCTGCGTTCCACCGGCCAGGGTGGCGAGTCCGCGCGCGTTATCCTGCCGCTGCTCGACGGCGGCCTGCTCGGCGACAGCCGGGAAATGCTGATCCCGGCGTTCAAGCTGGGCAGCCGCAATCAGCTGCAGTATGCGTTCAGTTTCAGCTATCACACCGCGGGCAACTGCCGCGATACGCAGATCGAAAATATCCGGGCAATGATCGACTCCGACTCCCGGATCGATTTCTCCGGTTACCCGCATTACGCGGAAATGCCTCACCTCGGCTACTTCTCGACAGCAGGTTATCCGTTCACCAAGTATGCGGATCTATCGGAAACGGTGATCGTGCTGCCCGAAAACGTGTCGGCCACCGACATTGAAGTGATGCTTTCCTTGCTGGGCCGCATGGGAGAGTCCACGGGCCATCCGGCAACCTATGTCCAGGTGACTGGCCCGAAGGACGAAGCGCAGTTCGTCAACCGCGACCTGCTGGTGATCGGCCCCGAGCGCCAGCAGGCATTTCTCGACAAATGGCGCAGGCTTGTGCCTGCTGTCATCACCGGGCCGCAGCAGAAGGTGATGCGGCCCGAGAATTCGCTGAGCTGGTTCAACAACCTGCTCGACGATGCGGTCACCGACAGGAGAGCCGCGCAAAAACAGAAGCATCTCAGGGGCGATGGCCCGTTGGCCGCAATGCTGGGATTCGAATCGCCTTATACGGCGGGACGCAGCGTCGTCGTCGTGACCTCGGCGGAGCCGGGCGATGCCGCCCAGGTGCTCGATACCCTGAATAATGACGACATCGCTAAGACACTGCATGGCAGCGTGGTGCTGATGCACGGCGGTGTCGTGGAAAGCATCTTCGCGGGCAAGACCTATGCGGTGGGCGAGCTGCCGATCTGGACCGCGATCTGGTTCCCGTTGTCGGACCGGCCGGTGCTGCTGGCGATCATGTCGGTGATCGCGGTTCTTGTGTTCGCTTTCGCGTTGTGGCGTTCGCTGAGGGCGGTCGCCGCACGCCGTCTGCGGGAGAGCGGCGAGTAAGCGTCGCGGATCCGACAGGTCCGCGCGCTCCGTTTGAATGAAGCTTACTTCTCCGTCTGCAGCTTGAAGCGCAGGCGGCGCTCGGCTTCAAGTTCTTCCCTGGTCATGGCGCCGGTTTTCAGCAGCACGTTGTTCATGAATTCATGGCGCTGCCCCGGCGTATGTTGAAGCGCCATCACGTAGCCATCATTCAAGCCCTTGAGATGCTGCGACTGGGTGCCGAGCTTGGAACCCTTTTCCAGCCCATGGCGATAACCGATCATGCGCCCGCTCTGATAGGCGGCCCAGTAAATCAGCGCGCCGCCGATGCCGATCACGAAAAGAAGTGCCAGGACAATATCGTTGCTCATGGAAATGTTCTCTTGCGGAAAAGGCGAATGTTACACCGTCACGATGCTTCGCGTCATCGCCTTTTTCCGCGCAAGGCCTTGTTGTCAAAGGGCGTAATGCGATTGGCAATACATATTGATAAGACATTTCCATGATGCGCTTGAGCATTCAGACCTGCCTTGACGACGCGGCTTGGCCCGCATCGGGCACGTCTTTCTCCTTCCTTTTGCCCTTTGATGCCCATCCAAGCATGAAGACCGCCATCAACACACAAGCAATTCCCGCGACCTGGTTCCAGCCGACGTGTTCGTCGAGCATCAGCACCGCCAGCACCAATGCCGATAGCGGCGCGAAGGCCGTGAACAAAGAGGCTTCGGCACCGCTCACGCGCGCGGTGCCTGCGTACCAGAGCAGGAAGCCGCCAACGGTCGGCACCAGAGCGTAGTAGGCCACCGCCCCCAGCGACAAGGCGGTGACCGAAAACATGTCCGGCAGTTCAAAGGCCGCCGGAACCAGCGCGGCGGCGAGGCCGAGTCCGGTCATCAAGGTCGATTGCACCAGCGGTGAAATGCTGACCCTGAGCCGCTTGTTGAGAAGAATGAACAAGCCTTCGCAGACCACTGCGCCGAAGATTAGTGCATTGCCCGCATTGCCCGAAAGCGAGGCAGCGTCTCCCGCGTCGCCGCGAATCACGATGGAGAGTACGCCGAGCGCGGCAAGCGCAATTGCCGCCAGCGTCGCAAGGCTTGGCCGTTCTCCGAGGATGATGATGGAAATCGCCGCCGACACCACTGGCAGCGTGCCGATGATCACGCCTGCATCCGCGGCCGAACTCATGCGCATGCCCGAGATCAACAGCGTCGTATAGCCGACACTGCCGGCGACCGCCTGTACCAGCAGGATCAGCCAATCGTGCCGGGTCAGAGTCGGCCACGGTGCCGAAGTCAGGCGCATCAGTATCAGAAACAAGGGAAAGGCGATGGCGAAGCGCAACGCGGTGGCGATAAACGGCGGCAGGCCGCCTGCGATCAGCTTGCTGGCAACGACGGTGCTGCCTACCAAAATCATTGCGGATACAAGATAACAATAGCCCGACAGGCGCTGCGACATGACGGCTCCTTTGCATGTGAAAGGCGCAGCATAGTCGGGCGATGGTGAGGTTGGCTTGAACGAAATTGCAGGCAGGGCGGAGTTCGTGCAATCAGGCCGGCGATCCGGCAATCCGGCGCTCCGTTCGTTCAGCTGATGGCATCCGCATAGGCGCGCGGCGAGATGCCGTACTTGCGGACGAAGATGCGCGTCATGTGGCTCTGGTCGGCAAAACCGCTGCCGGCTGCCGCCTCCGCCAGCGGACTGCCGTGCGCAATCATGCGGCGCGCCGCATCGATGCGCCGCTGGATCAGGTAGGCATGCGGGGTCATTCCCAGCGCGCGGGAAAAGCCCCGCACTACCTGGAAACGGCTGAGTCCCGTGACGCGCGACAGGTCTTCAAGACTGACCGCTGCGCATGGATCGTCATCGATAAGCGCCCGGGCCGTGCGGATTGCCGCAGGCACCATCAGCCGCTTGCCGGCGTCGGCGCGCGCGCATCGCGCGTCGGCCAGCAGCAGCAACAGCGATTCCTCGCACAGCAGGGATTGCGCATTCATCCCGCCGCCTGTGACGGCGGCATACAAGCGATGAAAATGCGCGGCGAGCGCACCGCTGCGGATCACGGGAAATGAAAATTCATAGGCGGACGACTTGCCTTCGCTGATGTCGGCGCTTATGTTCCCGACGATGGCGGGCTCGAAATACAGAATCTTCCATGTACGTTCCGCGCCGCCGACCGGCGCGCCGTCATGCACCTCGCCGGGATTGACGGTAATGGTGTCGCCGCGGGCGGCCTCGACCTTGCCGCGGCCGCTGTGCGAGGTATGCGCCCCCTGCATGATGACGCCGAGGCCGAACTGCTCATGCGTATGCCGCGCGAAGCTGCGCCGCGTTCTTGCTTCCACTGCATGGATGCCTGCCACGCCGCAGCGGGGCATTCTGAAATCGGCTTGTGTCATTCGACTCGGCTCCGGGTTTGGATGCCGCCATTCTACGCCGGGTAGCTGCGGGGCGGCGTGCGCTTCACTCCGGCTGGCTGCTTGATGCGTGTGCCGCCGATGCCGCCTGCGATTTTGCGTGATACACCGTTTTCACATTGACGAATTCCTGGATGCCGAACCAGGAAAGCTCCCGTCCATATCCCGATTGCTTGACGCCGCCGAACGGAAGCCGCACGTCCGACTTCACAAAAGCGTTGATGAACACGCTGCCGGCTTCGATGCGCCGAGCAATCCTGTCGGCACGCGCCTTGTCGCGCGTGAATAGCGCGGCGCCCAGGCCGAACGGCGACTGGTTCGCGAGCTCAATCGCATGGTCTTCATCATCGGCTTCGATGATGGCCGCCACCGGCCCGAAGATTTCCTCGTCGAACGCGACCACGCCGGGCTTCACGTTGCCCAGCACCGTCGGCGGATAGTATGCGCCTTCGCCAGCCGGCACTTTTCCGCCCATGAGCAAGCTTGCCCCTTCCCGCAGGCTCTGCTCCACCTGCTGGTGAATCTGGTCGCGCAGATCGATGCGCGCCATCGGGCCGATGTCCGAGCTGTCGTCGCGCGGATCGCCATGACGGATGCGTGCGAAGCGCTCGACATACGCGCGTTCGAATTGCGGCCGCAGCTTTTTGTCGACGATGAAGCGCTTGGCAGCGATGCAGCTTTGCCCGCCATTGATGAGGCGGCTCTTGACGCAGAGATCGACGGCGGCGTCGAGATCGGCATCGTCGAGCACCAGGTAGGCATCGCTGCCGCCAAGTTCAAGCACGGTCTTCTTCAGCTCGGCGCCGGCGATCGACGCCACCGAGCGCCCGGCCGGCGTGCTGCCGGTCAAGGTGACCGCCTTGATGGCCGGATGCCGGATGACGCGTTCTACGTTCGCGCTCTCTATCAGCAGCGAAGAGAATGCATGCTGGGGAAAGCCGGCGGCACGGAAGATATCCTGGATCGCGAGCGAGCATCCGGTTACGTTCGACGCATGCTTGAGCACGCCGACGTTGCCGGCCATCAGTGCCGGTGCGGCGAAGCGGAATACTTGCCAGAACGGAAAATTCCACGGCATGATCGCCAGCACCGGACCGAGCGGATCGAAGGCGATATAACTGTCCTCTGCATCGGTGGGAATGGTTTGACGGGTGAGAAAGCGCTCTGCATTGTCGGCATAGTAGTCGCAGCAGCCGGCGCATTTCTCGATTTCCGCGATGCCGTCGCGGACCACCTTGCCCATCTCGTCGGCCATCAGCTCGGCCAGTTGCTGCCTGCGTTCGCGCAGGATTCCGCTCGCACGCTTCATCAACGACGCGCGATCGGCGAAGCCGCTCCTTCTCCAGTCGTCGAATGCCGCTGCAGCCATGGCGAGCTGCCGGTCTATCTGCGTATCGTCTTGCGTGTCATAGGAACGGATGAGCCGGCCGGAATGCGGGTTGATGCTTTTCATTGAGAACACCAGAATAATTTAACGTGCATTAAGAAAATACTTTCGAATACCTTATTGAAACTCTTGTGAGAGTAGGCGTCCTCGCCTGCTTTTTCAATATTTCTTTATGTCATAAAACACTCGGCTTGCTTAAGATCAGCTGACCTGATTCATTGAATTAGCCCGGCATTAATTATCGGATACGGTCAACCATTTTTCCTTTGGAAAGTGAACTTCGACACCAATTCCATTAATGTTGAAACATCGGTTTTGCCAACAGGTCTAAATCGGTTAACTACTCTGTGTTCAAGGGTAAAAAAGTTCTGCTGGGCTGAGTATTTGCATTGAATACGGAAGTCTCATGCAGGTAGCGTCGTCTTGTGTTCAATCGCATCGTATAGAAACACCTTTCTGGACATGAGCCTCATCCTCGGCTATGTCCGAGCCTGAGAAGCCTGCGAGAGCATTTCCCTCTGACCACGGACAGAGGGAACCGGCCGCTGAAGAGTGTCTCCGGACAGATATGCGTCAGGTGACGCCTGTCCTTTCTGCATGCATTGAACGTTTCATAGAAGCGGATGGCTATGCGCAAGCAAGCATTGTTTCTGATTACTCTGATTGCCTTTCCAATTTTCAAAGAGAGCGTATCAGCACCGGCTCACCTAATGCCGATGTTTGGAGGCCAATCGCAACGCACTTCTTCCAAAAACCAGAAAGCGCTTGTCGCCTTCTATGAAAAACGAGGGTTTACTAGAAAAGAGGGTGCGAGGGAACTCGTTGTGATGGGCTGGAATGCGCTGGAGAAGAAAGATTATGCCAATGCAATCTCTCAACTGAACCAAGCTTGGCTTCTCGATCCTGAAAACGCAGACGTCTATTATGGCTTTGCGCGTATCGTTGAAAAGCGCGATAAAGACATGAAAAGTGCGGAAGTGCTGTATCGTCAGGCAATCACAAAGGAAGATGTCGCACCTGAAACATATGTCGATTACGGCCGTATCCTATTGGTCCAGGGGCGCGTTGATGACAGTCTTGAGGTTTCATACAAGGCGCTGGACATATCTCCCAAAGTACGAGACGCTCGAATAAATATTGCACAAGCTCATTACCGTAAATCAGATTTTTTCAAAGCATGCAGATGGGCAAGAAGCGCTCGTCAAAACGGTGACAACCTGCCAGCGGGTTTGCAAGACCAGGCGTGCCGCCGTGCGGATGGCGGTTAAACCAGGTACCGCGCAACCTACCGGCATTGCTTGGTGCGGTATGCCGCAGTCGTATGCGCGATTGACGGCTCCGGTGCCAGGAGGAGAGTTTTCAGGCAAAGCCTTGTGTCTGGCAAGGCAGGAATTCAGGAGTGCCTGTCAGTTTATCTAGAGAGGCTCGCTTTCATTATTTCCTGCCTGACTACATCGTTCAATGCAGTAGATGTTCTAACTGCCGGGCAGCTGGGCACACCGCTATTGGCCTGCGGGGCAAGTCCTTCAGCAGTCAGGTTACAAACCTCTTTCGCCGTTTCGACAGGTACCTTGACCATCAACGGGACTTTTTCAACATCGGCCTGAACTTCTTTCGCAATGGCAGCTTTAATATTGGTGAGGCTGACTTCCACCATTTGCGGAGTCTGCGCAGTGGCAGTCCCCGCCATCACTGCCGCAAGAATGAAGGCTTTGCGCAATAGGTATCTTGAGCTGATCATCACTCAGGCTCCTGCAGATAAAGCTCCCGGAATACGTCACTGCAACAGGGGCGACGCATCCAAGGCGCCACAATTATTTCTCTTTCGCAGGTGTAATATCCACGTTGGGTACCTGCACGGTCCGTTCCTCTTTCTTGATAGTTGGAACTTCAACCGTCTTTTCTTCCTTCTTAACAGTAACCTCGGGCGTTTTCACATCATATTCTGGGAGCTTCATATTGCCCTCCTGAGTCTTTTCGACTTCATACTTGGGCAGGCTCACGTTTCCTTCTTTCGTTTTTTCGACGTCACAAGCGGTAAGGCCAACGGCGAACAATGCAGAGGCAACAAGGACAATCTTTCTCGCATTCATGACATTCTCCTAGAGAACAACACCGAAGTAAAAAGATAGACCTCCAGATCGCCTCAGGGTTGTAGCGAAGTTGTTATCAATCGTGACAGGGAAAGAAATTGCGGATTTTCTCCAAATTGAACACCACCATTTTTTAGTTCTGCATGGCAGACTTTTCATTTTTGGATGTGTTGGGCACCTGAGCCGACGCTAGGGTAATTGCCCCGGCAACGATTGCACAATCGGCGAGGTTGAAGACTGGCCAGTGCCAGCCCGCCCAATGCAAGTCTATCCAGTCAATCACCGCTCCTCGGGCTATACGATCGTAGAGATTACCGGCAGCGCCCCCCACAATAAGGGCGAACGCCGTACGCAGTGTTTTGGTCAGCGCATCGTTGAAGAGCATTCCGGCGCCAAGCCATACGATCACGGCAACGGCAAGCGCGGAAAAGAGGTAGCGCTGCCAGCCTCCCGCGTCGCTTAGAAAGCTGAATGCGGCCCCTGGGTTGAGCCAATGTCCGAGGTTGAGAAAAGATGTTAGCGCCATCGATTCACGCAGCGCGAAAGTACGGAAAACAGCTTCCTTGGTCGCAATATCGATAACGAAAATGAAAATCGCTACAGCCACTGCGAATTTCCTGGCAATCTGGTTGGGTGATGTCATAACATTACGTTGGCAGTTTTATTCAATGTGGCTGGAACATTCACCGAGCATTGTGCGTTTCTACCCTTTTGATCGGGTCAATCATCATCTTGCGATACATCGCGTAAGTGGCACTCCGGAATCGATTCATTGATTCGCCTAGTATTTGCACATTCGAAAATAGCTTGTGTTTTCCTTGTTGCATTTCAACCAAGCTTATCGCGATGGGCATAACATATTAGTGGGTTAAAGGAGTTTGACCAAACCCCAGCCTACACGCAACAGTCAGGAGGAAAGTATGAATGACGCTGCGCCTGCAAATCCGGCTTCAGATTGCGTTGCTTTCTCAATCAGCATCAATGCGCAGGAAAGAGAATGCTCGATTTCGCGTGAAGCCCTCAACACGCTTTCAAAGCTGAAGAACATTGACAGCACGGATGCCGATACCTTGGAGCTTTTCAAAGCGTTCGAAACCTTCATTCGACCTGTAGCGCAATCAATCTGTAACGGGAAAATTTCCCAAGCGCCGCTTCGGCTTACTCCCGAGAACATGGAGAGTGCTTACAGCAGCCCTATAAAGTTCAAATCCGCAATACGCGTGATGACCTTTGCTTCGCAAAATGAAGTTAGAAAGGATACCGTACCTTAATACGTGTTATCCCTAATAGAGCAGCGTAGAAACTTGGCGCAAAGTCAGTCCGTCGTACGGAAAATCCAACCCAAAGAGGTGGAGGAGACAGACAAAAGCCCACACTTGTAAAAGTGTGGGCTTTTTACTTTGCAACTGTCAGCTCCGAAGGAAAAGAGCCCATGTACTACAACCGGCGGGGAGCGTACACGAGCCGAAGCCCCCGTGCGGGGGGAGGAGACGAGTAGAGTTGAGTGAATTGCGAGCCGACCGTTCCTTAAATCTTTCACGGTTCAGATTCGAGAATGTGCACCTGTGCGCTCGGGAAAGCCTGACGTCCTCAATCCTTGTAGGTGCATATCCGCTGAACTTCGCAACGTCAACTTCTTGCCTTGTGGTCTTGCTGACCTCGTCAAGAAATAGCTTATCCAAGACTCGTACTTTCAATCTCATTGCGGTTCAGATACTTCTTTACACTGGCAGAATCGTAGACAATTGTGAGATGCCTGAATTTAAGGGCTTCTTCGGCAATTTCGAAAATCGAAACTCCGTCCATGACCATTAAACGCCCGTCTTTAAGTATCCAGGTATAGGAGAACTGCAGGGCAGCGGTTCGTGCCTTGCCCAGGCCGTCGAACAAATTTGTCAGGCGAGCTATCGCCAATCGGCTATTGGAAAATAGCCGAGTATGAAATTCCTTAACGCCCAATGTTCCTGATATTGGTGCCTTGACGGTAGCACTATCCATGAATAACTCAAGTACGGCTGCAAGGTCCTTGCGTAGAAGTGCCTCCTGGTATTGGCGACAGAGTTCGTATGAATACATGTAGAGGCATCCTCTGGCTGAACATCGGAAAGCAGCATTATTCGGCTTACCACAGCGTTTAAACTTTGACCCAGGTCAATTTCACCGAGATGCCATTTATGTTTATTAGTGGAAACGGAGTGCGCTCTAATGCAGGCGATGCTGTGAAATTTATCGGTATAGCGGCAGCATTAACTCCGGGAGTCTGTTCAAAGTCTCCACAGAAAGACGTCAATAAAGGCCGCCGCGCCCTATGCTGGTTGTGATGTAGCGTGCATTCGCAGTTTTTCCGGAGGTGGCTGGACTCATCGAGCCGGGCATACTCGCTCGTAAGCAGGTTTAGAGTGGCGCAGACCACATCATAGACTTCGTTGCGTGGTCTTCTCGCCAAGTCCATGCCCTTGCGGGCAAGGCAGGATGACACTTATTCGATGAATGGGGACTTGAGCTGGCGGTTTTCCTGTCCGGCATAGGGCGACGCGGTCGCGGCGGAACAAACGCCGGCCGAAGCGGGAATGCCTGCAATAAGCAGATGAAGGCAGGCGAGTTTCATGGTCACACGCCGAGATACTTCGCCAGCGCCTCGGGCGCGTCAAGCAATGCCTTCGATTCTCCCTGCAGCACCACCTTGCCTTTTTCCAGCAGCACCGCCGAGTCGGTATGCGAGAGCACCGTGCGGTAATTACGGTCGACGATCAGGGTGCTGATACCGGTCTCGCGGATCTTCGATACGACGCGCCAGATTTCCTGCACGATCAGCGGTGCCAGGCCTTCGGTGGCTTCATCGAGGATCATCAGGTCGGGATTGGTCATGAGCGCGCGGCCGATCGACAGCATCTGCTGCTCGCCACCGGACAATTGCTGCCCGCCGTGCTCCAGCCTTTCCTTCAGGCGGGGGAAGGTGTCGAGCACGCGCTCGTAGGTCCAGTCGCGCCGGCCGCCGGGCCCAGGGCGGGCGCTCATCAGCAGGTTCTCGCGCACCGACAGGTTGGGGAAAATGCCGCGCCCTTCGGGCACGTAGCCTATGCCGAGGCGCGCCATCTTTTCCGGCGGACTGCCGGTGACGTTTTTGCTGCGCCAGGACACCGTGCCGGATTTTGCCGGCACATAGCCCAGCAGCGAGCGGATCAGCGTGGTCTTTCCCATGCCGTTGCGCCCGAGCAGCCCGATCGCCTTGCCGCCGGGGATGTCGAGATCGACGCCATGCAGGATGTGGCTGTCGCCGTAGTAAGTGTTGAGCGATTTGATCTGAAGCACGTCGGTCCCCGCGATTGATTAGTGGTCGCCGAGGTAGGCGGCCTGTACGTCGGCATTGCTGCGGATTGCGCTTGGCAGGTCGCTGGCAATGACCTCGCCGTTGACCATGACGGTAATGCGGTCGGCGATGCGGAATACCGCATCCATGTCATGCTCGACCAGCAGCACCGCATGGCCGTGCTTGAGCTTGGCGAGCAAGGCCAGCATGCGGTCGGTTTCCTCCGCGCCCATGCCGGCCAGCGGCTCGTCCAGCAGAAGCACGCGCGGGGAGGTCGCCAGGCACATCGCGATTTCCAACTGGCGCTTCTTGCCGTGGCTGAGGCTGCCGGCCTGCATCGGGGCCACGTCGGACAAGCCGGTGTCGTCCAGTGCCTGGCGGGCGATGGCATTGCTCTGCCGGCATTGGGCCGCCGATTCCCAAAGGGCCCATGGTCGCTGCAGCGCCGCCTGGGCCGACATGCGGCAGTTCTCCAGCACGGTGAACGTGGGGAAGATGGTCGTGCGCTGGTAGCTGCGACCGATGCCCGATCGCGCGCGTTTCGGCTGCGGCAGCCGGGTGACGTCGGCGCCGTCGAGCAGGATTGTGCCGTCCGATACCGGGATTTCCCCCGACAGCATGTTGATCAGCGTGGACTTGCCGGCGCCGTTGGTGCCGATCACCGCATGCACTTCGCCGACATGCAGATCGACCGAGACATTGCTGACCGCCTTGAGTCCGCCGAAGCGGCGGGTCAGGCCGTTGGCGCGCAGCAGCGCGCCGGCGGATGTGCCTGGCTGGTTCATCATTGTTCAGCTCCTGCAGCCGGTTTCTTCGATGCGGTCTGACCGATGCGTCCGAAGCGCCCGCCCATCGATGCCAGGCCGATCAGGCCCTTGGGCAGCAGTGCGACGAAGAAGATCATGGTCAGCCCGAGCGTCAGTTGCCAGCGCAGCGCGAAGCTGCCGAAGATGGCTTCCGACGAATAGAATTCCTTGAGCAGCACGAACGCCGCAGCGCCTATGACCGCGCCGCGCAGCGAACCGAGGCCGCCGAGGATGATCATCAGCAGTACGGCTCCTGATTCATGCCATGACAGCATTTCCGGATTGACCGTGCCGTTCTTGGTCGCCATCAGGAAGCCGGCAAGGCCTGCCAGCACGCCGGCCAGCACGAAGGCGGCCAGCTTGTACCAGTAGGTCTGGTAGCCGGCGGCGCGCATGCGCTGTTCATTGATGCGGATGCCAGCCAGCGCATGGCCGAAGCGCGAGCGCTTCACCATCGCCAGCACGCCGAAGGTGAAGGCGAGCGAACCGAGCGCGAAGAAATAGAGATGGCTTCCCTTGTCGAGATCGATCAGCACCGTGTCGCCCATCGTCAGTGCCGGACGCAGCGTCAGGTACATGCCGTCGCTGCCGCCGCCGATATTCGTATCGTGGAATACGTAATAGGCCATCTGCGCGAAAGCCAGCGTCACCATGATGAAGTAGACGCCCTTGGTGCGCAGGCTGAGCGCCCCCACCGCCAGCGCGTAGACGCCGGCGGCCAGCATCGCCAGCGGCAGCAGCTTCAGGATGGAACCCTGTTCGGTATCGGGCGAGGCAAGTCCGGTGACATAGGCGGCCAGTCCGAAGAATGCCGCATGGCCGAGACTTACCAGTCCGGTCGTGCCTACCAGCAGTTCGAGGCTGAGGGCGAAGATCGCATAGACGACGATGCGCAGCACCAGGTCCTGCATGTAGGAGGACAGGAAGTTGGGCAGGACCGCCAGCAGCGCGAGCACGGCCAGCGGCAGCAGCCAGTGAAAGCGTTGCGGTGGAGCAGGCATGGCGGCATTGGTTGCGAGTATGGTGGTGCTCATGGTTTAGTATCCTTTGCTCCTGAGGCCTTCCGGACGCCAGATGAGCAGGATGGCCATCACCACATAGATGCCGATACCGCTCATCTGGGCGAAGAACACCTTGCCGAAGGTGTCGACGAAGCCGACCAGCAGAGATGCTATCAGCGCGCCGGAAATCGAGCCGATGCCGCCGATGACCACGACGACGAAGCAGATGATCAGCACCTGTCCGCCCATGCCTGGATAGACCGAGGCCATTGGCGCGGCGATCATGCCGGCCAGAGCCGCCAGAGCGACGCCGGCGGCGAACACGATGCGGTACAGCAGGCGGATGTTGATGCCCAGGCCGCGCACCATGTCGCGGTTGCTGGCGCCGGCGCGGATCATCATGCCCAGCCGGGTGCGGTTGACCACAAAGTACAGGCCGATGGCGATCACGATGCAGGCGGCGGAGGCGAACAGGTTATAGACAGGATAGGTCATCACGTCGCCGAGCGCGATGCTTCCGGTCAGCCACTCGGGCGCCTTGACGCCATGCACATCGTTGCCGACCAGTATGCTGCGCAGTTCCTCGAATACAAGAATCAGCGCATAGGTCATCAGCACCTGCTGCAGGTGGTCGCGCTGGTAGAGATAACTGAAGAACACCCACTCCAGCACGAAGCCGAACAGGGCGGACAATATGATACCGGCGAGCAGCATCAGGATGAACTGGTCGCCGAAGAACGGAGCAATCGAAAAGGCCAGATAGGCGCCGATCATGTAGAAGCTGCCGTGCGCCAGATTGATGACGCCCATGATGCCGAAGATCAGTGTCAGGCCGCTGGCCACCAGGAACAGCAGCAATCCATACTGGATGGAATTGAGGCACTGGACCAGGAATGTGGATATGTCCATGAGAATCGTTTGCTCGGGGTGGAAAAGATGCGCCGCCGGGGAAGGCGGGGCGGCGCATCGGCAGGTGTGAGCGTGATCGGCGATCAGCCCTGCTTGCAGCCGCGTGCCGGATCGGCCAGTGCCTTGATCGCTACACCCTTGACTTCATTGTTGTTGCCCTTGACCTCGCGCAGGTAGATGTCCTGGATCGGATTGTGCGCCGGCGACAGCGTGAACTTGCCGCGCGGGCTGTCGATGGCGGCGCTGCGCATGGCGAGGATCATCTGGTCGCGCTTGCCGATATCGCCTCCAACCGCTTTCACGCCGGTGGCCAGCAACTGCGCGGCGTCATAGCCCTGCACCGCGTAGACATCGGCGTTGGTCTTGTAGGTCTTGGCGAAATTGAGGCGGAAGGTGTTGTCGCGCGGCGTGTTCAGGTTGTCGGCGTAGTGCAGGGTGGTGACCATGCCCTGCGCCGCCGCACCCTGCGCTTCCAGCGTGCCGTCGGTCAGGAAGCCGGGGCCGTAAAGCGGGATGGTCTTGTTCAGGCCGGCGGCCACATAATCCTTGACGAACTTGACCGCGCCGCCACCGGCGAAGAACGCGTACACCGCATCCGGCTTCTGCGAGGCGATCTGCGTCAGCAGCGCCTGGTATTCGACGTTGGGGAAGGGCAGGGTCAGGGACTGGCTGACCTTGCCGCCGGCCTTTTCGAAACCTTCCTGGAAGCCCTTGACCGACTCGTTGCCGGCGGCGTAATTCCAGGTGATGGTCATGACGTTCTTGTGGCCGCGGTCTGCCGCGACCTTGCCCATCGCATAAGCCGGCTGCCAGTTGGAAAACGATGTGCGGAAAATGTTCTTGGCGCACATGGCGCCGGTAATGACGTCGGCGCCGGCGTTCGGCACGATGAGCAAGGTGTTGGTTTCGCGGGCGACCTTCGCCATGGTCAGCGCCACGCCGGAGTGCACCGTGCCGACCAGCACGTCGACCTGGTCGCGCTTGATCAGCTTGTTGACGTTGTCGGTGGCCTTGGCCGGGTCGGATTCGTCATCCACCTTGAAATACTGCACCTCGCGCCCGCCGATCTTGCCGCCCTGTTCGGCGACATACATCTTGAAGCCGTTCTCGATCATGTTGCCGAGATTGGCAAAGGTGCCGGTGGCCGGCAGCATGAAGCCAACCTTGATCGGTCCCTGCGTCTGCGCCACGGCTGGGGCAGCGGAGAGCGCGCCCACGACTGCAGCGGCGATGGCTGTTGTAACGGCCGGCTTGAAGAGGTGTTTCATTATTGTCTCCTTGGTATTGAACGCGTCAGCCTTGGCTGACGATGAATCGAGCTGCTTCTTTCATGAGCGCTTCAGGTTGATCCCGGTGCGGCGAATGGCCGCATCCGGGAAGTATAACTAGGCGTGTCCGAGGCGCTTTTCTCCGGATGCCGCGGATCTGTTCTAGCGTACCATACTCATCGTCTTCTCCCTGTATCGCCAGCACCGGGCAGGTGATGTTCGGCAGTTCCGGTTCGATGTTCCATGCCCGGAATGCGGGGTCGAGCCAGATGTCGTTCCAGCCCCAGAACGCCGAATCCGGATCGGCGTGGTAGCGTGCGAGTCGCGCGCGCATGTCGGTGGAAAGGTAGGTTTCCCTTGCCTGCCAGATGCTGGCGACGGAAACCTCCTCCACGAAAATATGCGGCGCAACAACCACGATACCGCTGACGGCTTCCGGATAGCGGGCCGCGTACAGCAGAGCAATCGATCCGCCGTCGCTATGGCCGAACAGCCAGGGTTTCTCGATGCCGAGCGCGGAAAACAGCAGCGGCAGCACCTCGTGCGCCTGGCGATGCATGAATTCGACCGGCCAGCGTTCGCCGTCCGGTCGCGGTGTCGAGTTGCCATAGCCGTAGCGCGAAAAGACCAGGCCGGTCAAGCCGCTGACTTCGCAGAACCGCGCCGGAAAATCCTTCCACATCGAAATCGAACCCAAACCCTCATGCAGGAAAACCACGACCGGATGCGCAGATTCCCGCGCGCCTACCCATTGGTATTCCATGCGCAGCGGACGGTTCCGCCAGTCGATATCGACATACCCGCTGACTGGCTGATGCGGCATGCCCGTCATGCATGCATTTCCTGCAAGGCGCGCAGCTTGAAGCGCTGTATCTTGCCGGTGGCGGTCTTGGGCAGTTCGGTGACGAACAGGATGTCGCGCGGGTACTTGTGCGGCGCTAGCTTGCCCTTGACGAAGCCCTTCAGTTCTTCGGCCAGCGCCGGCGTCTCGGCCTGGCCCCTGGAGAGCACCACGTAGGCGGAAGTCTTGGTCAAGCCTTCCGCATCGATCTTGCCGACCACCGCGCATTCCAGCACGGCCGGATGTTCAATCAGGACATTTTCGATTTCGATAGGCGATACGTACTGCCCGCTGACCTTGAGCATGTCGTCGCTGCGGCCGGAGTAGCAGTAGTAGCCGTCCATGTCCACCACATATTTGTCGCCGCTTCTGAGCCATTCGCCGATGAAGGTGGAGCGGCTCTTTTCCCGGTTGCACCAGTAAAACAGCGCCGAACTCGGGCCGCGGATATAGAGGTCGCCGATTTCGCCGGGGGCGACGCGCTGGCCGCCCTCATCCCTCAGTTCCACGTCGTAACCGGGCACTGGCTGGCCCGAAGTGCCGTAACGCACGCTGCCGGCACGGTTGGAGATGAAAATGTGCAGCATCTCGGTGGAGCCGAGCCCGTCGAGAATGTCGCAGCCGAAATGCCTCTTGAATTTTTCACCGACTTCGCGCGGCAGCGCCTCGCCGGCCGAGGTGCAGACGCGCAATGCGACATCTTCCTTCTTCGGCAGCGCGTCCGACGCCAGCATCGCGACGTACAGCGTCGGCACGCCGTAGAAAATGGTGGGCTTGTGGTCCACCAGTCGCTTGAACACGGCCGGCGGCGTCGGCCGTTCCGCCATCAGCACCACGGTGGCGCCGACGCTGAGCGGAAAGGTCAGGCCATTGCCCAGGCCGTAGGCGAAGAACAGTTTCGCCGCAGAAAAGACGACATCATTCTCGCGGATGCCGAGGATGGGTTTGCCGTACAACTCGGCGGTCCAGAACAGGTTGCCATGCGAATGCACAGTGCCTTTCGGACGGCCGGTGGACCCGGATGAATACAGCCAGAACGCGAAATCGTCGGCCGCGGTGTTGGCGCAGGCCGATACCGGCAGCGGCTCGGCGGCAAGCAGATCTTCCAGCGGACGCATGCCGCTGTTGGGGATGTTGGCCTCGCCGCCGCCGGCGACGATCAGTTGCGGGCGCATGTCGGTCATGTTGGCCATGTTGGCCTTGTGCAGCGCTTCCTCAACGCAGCTCTGCAGCGGCCTGGAAAAAACGACAGCCTTGGCACCGCTGTGCTCCATCATGTACGCGTAATCGTCGGCCGGCAGCAGGGTATTGACCGGCACCGGGATGACGCCCGCATACAGCGCACCCAGGAAGACCACAGGCATGTCCGTGGTGTCATGCATAATCAGCAGGATCCGTTCCTCGCGCCGGATGCCGCTGGCGAGGATCCCGGCTGCGAAGCGGCGCACGCGCTGCTCCAGATCGCCATAGGTCATGCTTCCGCCGTCGTCGATATAGGCAATCTTTTCGGCGCGCCCGGCATTGAGTTCCAGAATGTGGCGGGCAAAATTAAAGCGCTGCGGCAGCGCTGCGGTAGGCTGGCTCATCTTTATCTCCTGTACGTGAGGCCGGCTTCCACCTGGAGGTGCGGCCTGCCTGACGTTCTCTTCTGCTTGGTGAGGCGGCTGTTCTATCGGCGCCGCTCTGCTTTTGCTGGTTGTTCCGGTTTTTGCCAGTTTTGCCGGTTCAGCGCCGGTCGCTGCCTGCGCTTGCCGTACGAGTCATCGCCCGGGAATCCGCTTGTGACCGGCCGGCAAGGGTGGCGGAGTTCTACTTCAGGCGGCCGCGGCGGTGAAATGGATCGCGCCCTGCGGCAACAGGTAAAGAACCAGCGCACGGCCCTTGGTCACGGTCGGCCGGTGCGCGCTGCCAGGGCCGTACACGCACCAGCCCGCAGGATGGCCGTCGAAACTCGCACCCTCGGTCAGCGGCATGATCAGGTCGATCTCGCCATTGGGATGAGCATGATGCGGACCGGCAATGTCTTCCATCTCCACTACATCGACGCTGAAATTGTGTGTCGCCTCGGTGGCTTTCAGTACACGGCCGTAACGAATGCCGTCAGCCTGCCGGTTGCACAGCCAGCCGTCGCGCACACCGATCTTGCAGGCATCAAAAATCTGTTGATAAAGTTCGCTGCCGGCGCCGTGCTGTTGATTGAGGCGGGATGCGAGGGAGGACTCCAGGGGCAGCCCGTCGATCTCTTCGGTGACCTTGCGGATCAATTCGCGGAAACGGTCGACATCCATTGCATATCTCCTTGGAATGCACTCAAGTGCATGACATTGGAACAAGATTGCCTTTTTATGTCGCCGAGTTTAGGTGTACTATGTTGCATGTGTCAAGCGCTATTGGTAACTATATTTCACTTTACTTGATGTCGCATGCAATCGTTTTTTGCGATAATCGCGCATCTGTTACAAGCTGAAAATGCTGCCTTATCCAGGAGAAAGAAGCACGTATGACCGCGCAAAACCTAATGACCGAAAGCCCGGAAGAGGAAAAGGATCCGTTCCTGGTGGCCTTGGGCGAGCGGTTGCGTGCCCTGCGTTCCCGCCGCGGCCTGACCCGCAAGGCGCTGGCCAGGCTGGCCAACGTATCCGAGCGGCACCTCGCCAACCTGGAATCGGGTGTCGGCAATGCGACGCTGCAATTCTTGCGTCAGCTGACCTCGGTATTGAACTGCACCCTGGCGGAAATGATCGGCGATGAAACCGCCACGTCGCCCGAATGGCTGATGATTCGGGAAATCCTGCGCGGACGTTCCGACGAGGAACTCGCCAAGGCCCGTTCGACGCTGGCCGGCATGTTCGATGCGCCGACCAGCGAAACCGCCCGTCGCCAGCGCATTGCGCTTGTCGGCTTGCGCGGCGCCGGCAAGTCCAGCCTCGGCCGCATGCTGGCCGATTACTGGATGGTGCCTTTCGTGGAACTCAGCCGCCACGTGGAAACCGTGGCGGGATGCAGCGTGGCCGAGATTCATGCACTGTACGGTCCGAGCGCCTACCGCCGATATGAATACCGGGCGCTGGAAGACATCATCCAGCGTTTCCCGCGCGCGGTGATCGCCACTCCTGGCGGTATCGTGTCCGATCCGGCCACCTTCAATCTGCTGCTCTCTCATTGCTATACGGTATGGCTGAAGGCTTCGCCGCGCGACCACATGGAAAGAGTACTGGCCCAGGGCGATACGCGACCGATGTCGGGCAACCGCGAGGCGATGGAAGACCTGAAGAGCATCCTGGAGAGCCGCGCCGCGTTCTACTCCAAGGCGGATCGAACCTTCGATACTAGCGAGATGACGCAGGAGAACGCGTTTTTCGGCCTGATGGAAGAATTGCGCGACGAGGTGAAGCTTCCGGCCTGAGTTGCAATGGCGCAAGCGCCGCTTGCCTTTGTGTATGCCGATCAATGCCGGAAGACATTGTCTCCCGGCATTTTTCATTTCCTGCTCATTCCAGCCGGTAATGCGATGACTATGCGATGGCTGGCTCTCCGATACAAGTTTTCCGACTGAACGGCATTTGATGAAGAAAAATGCAGGTACACGAATTCAAGTGCATCTGAGTTCTTGACACTGCATCAAAGCTGCAATATAGTGCGTTTCAAGCCTGATCGATGCACCATACTTCACCGAGGAGCCCATGAGCACCGCACCCTACGTCAATTACGAAACCTCGCCCGAGCGTTACAAGCACTGGACCCTGGCAGTCGACGGTCCGATCGCCACGCTCACCATGAATATCGATGAGGACGGCGGCCTGAAGGAGGGCTACAAGCTCAAGCTCAATTCCTACGACCTCGGCGTCGACATTGAGCTGCATGATGCCGTCCAGCGCATCCGCTTCGAACATCCGACGGTGAAGACCGTGGTCATCACCAGCAGCCGCGACCGCATTTTCTGCTCGGGCGCCAACATCTTCATGCTCGGGAAGTCTTCCCATGCGTGGAAGGTCAATTTCTGCAAATTCACCAACGAGACGCGCAACGGACTGGAAGACTCCAGCCGCCACGGCGGTCTCAAGTTCGTCGCCGCCGTCAACGGCGCCTGCGCCGGCGGTGGCTATGAATTGGCTGCGGCCTGTGATGAAATCATCCTCGTCGATGACCGCTCCTCGTCGGTCAGCCTGCCGGAAGTGCCGCTTCTGGGCGTATTGCCCGGCACCGGCGGCCTGACCCGCCTGACCGACAAGCGCAAGGTGCGTCACGACCATGCCGACATCTTCTGCACCACCACCGAGGGTGTGCGCGGGCAGCGCGCCAAGGACTGGAAGCTGGTCGATGAAGTCGCCAAGCCGGCCCAGTTCGCCGAGACCGTGCGCCGGCATGCGATGGCACTCGCGGAAAAAAGCCAGCGGCCTTCCCAGGCGAACGGCGTCAAGCTGACGCCGCTCAGCCGCAGCCAGTCGGATAATGGCGTGGACTATGAATTCGTCAGCGTAGCGATCGACCGCAACAACCGCACCGCGACTTTGACCGTGAAGTCGCCGTCGGCCGCGCAGCCCAAGGATGCGGCGGGCATCGAGGCCGCCGGCGTCAACTGGTGGCCGCTGCAGTTCGCCCGTGAACTCGACGACGCCATCCTGCACCTGCGCACCAACGAACTCGACATCGGCACCTGGGTGCTGAAGTCCGCCGGCGATCCGCAGGCCGTGCTGGACGTCGATGCCACGCTCGCCGCCAACAAGGAACACTGGCTGGTGAAGGAGACCGTTGGTTTCCTGCGCCGCACGCTGGCGCGCCTGGATGTAACCTCGCGTTCGCTGTTCGCCTTCATCGAAGAAGGATCGTGCTTTGCCGGCACGCTGCTCGAAGTCGCGCTCGCCGCCGACCGCAGCTACATGCTGGCCTTGCCCGACGATGCCGACAAGGCGCCGAAAATCGCAGTCTCCGAACTCAACTTCGGCACGTATCCGATGGTCACCGGCGAATCGCGCATCGGCCGCCGATTCTATGGCGACGATGCCGCGGTCGGCGCGGTGCGCGAGACCAGGGGCAAGCTGCTGGATGCCGACGAGGCCATGGCGCTGGGCATGATCACCTTCAACCCGGATGACATCGACTGGGCGGATGAAACGCGCATGGTGATCGAAGAGCGCGCCAGCATGTCGCCGGATGCGCTTACCGGCATGGAAGCCAACCTGCGTTTCAACGGGAAGGAGACCATGGAGACACGTATCTTCGGCCGCCTCACCGCGTGGCAGAACTGGATCTTCATCCGTCCGAACGCCGTCGGCGAACTCGGCGCGCTGAAAGTCTACGGTTCCGGCAACAAGGCCAAGTTCGATCTGAACCGCGTTTGAACGATTCGACAATTTCAAGGAAACCACCGTGAGCACAATCAACTACAGCGAAAAGATTCCGAACAACGTCAACCTCTCCGAGGACCGCACCCTGCAGCGCGCGCTGGAACACTGGCAGCCCAACTACCTGCAGTGGTGGCAGGACATGGGCCCGAACGGCTCGACCAACTTCGACGTCTACCTGCGCACCGCGATCAATGTCACGCCGGAAGGCTGGGCCCACTTCGGCCACGTCAAGATGCCCGACTACCGCTGGGGCATCTTCCTGGCGCAGCAGGAAGAGGGCCGCAAGGTCAACTTCGGCGAGAACAAGGGCATGGATGCCTGGCAAGAAGTGCCGGGTGAGCACCGCGCCAACCTGCGCCGCATCATCGTCACCCAGGGCGATACCGAGCCGGCCTCGGTCGAGCAGCAGCGCCATCTCGGCCTGACCGCACCGTCCCAGTACGACATGCGCAACCTGTTCCAGATCAACGTGGAAGAAGGCCGGCACCTGTGGGCGATGGTCTATCTGCTGCACAAGTATTTCGGCCGCGACGGCCGCGAGGAGGCCGAAGCACTGCTGCAGCGCAACTCCGGCAACGATGACAATCCGCGCATTCTCGAAGCCTTCAATGAAGAGACGCCGGACTGGCTGGCGTTCTACATGTTCACCTATTTCACCGACCGCGACGGCAAGTTCCAGCTCAATGCGCTGGCCGAGTCGGGTTTCGATCCGCTGTCGCGCACCTGCCGCTTCATGCTGACCGAGGAAGCCCATCACATGTTCGTCGGCGAATCCGGCATCTCGCGCGTGATACAGCGCACCGTCGACATCATGAAGACCCACGGCATCGAGGATCCGGCGGAAGTGCGCAAGCACGGCGTGATCGATCTGCCCACCATCCAGCGCTACCTGAATTTCCATTTCAGCGTGACGATCGACCTGTTCGGCGCCGACCAGTCGTCCAACGCCGCGATCTTCTACAGTTCCGGACTGAAGGGCCGGTATGAGGAGACCAAGCGCGACGACGACCATCTGCTGAAGAACAACCAGTACAAGATCCTCGAGATCCAGGGCGACAGGATCATGGAAAAGGAAGTGCCGATGCTCAACTCGCTCAACGAAGTGCTGCGCGATGACTTCATCCGGGACTCCATCGCCGGCATCGGACGCTGGAACCGCGTGATCGAGAAGGCAGGCTTGAGCTTCCGCCTGCAGGCGCCGCACAAGGCTTTCAACCGCCATATCGGCACCTTCTCGGGACACAAGGTGTCGCCGGACGGCCGCGTGATTTCGGAAGCGGAATGGGCAGCGAATGTGCGCAACTGGCTGCCGAGCGAAGAAGACCGCGCATACGTCGCCTCGCTGATGGGCCGCGTGATCGAACCGGGCAAGATGGCCAACTGGATCGCGCCGCCGCCGGTGGGCATCAACCGCCAGCCGATCGATTTCGAGTACGTGCGATTTAACTAAGCAGCATAGCAGCATCATGGGCCGGAGCTGTGCCGGCCCCGTTTCACCCACTCAAGACTGGCCGCCATGAACGCACCCGAACCAATCGCCTTCATCCGTCAACATCTCATCGACCCCGAGGTTTGCATCCGCTGCAACACCTGCGAAGAGACCTGCCCGATCGACGCGATCACCCACGACAGCCGCAATTACGTGGTCAAGGCCGATGTCTGCAATGCCTGCGGTGCCTGCATCTCCCCGTGCCCGACCGGCTCCATCGATCACTGGCA
The DNA here is from genome assembly GCF_035916955.1 of Noviherbaspirillum album. Classification (NCBI taxonomy): domain Bacteria; kingdom Pseudomonadati; phylum Pseudomonadota; class Betaproteobacteria; order Burkholderiales; family Oxalobacteraceae; genus Noviherbaspirillum; species Noviherbaspirillum album. The sequence goes on from NZ_JAWIIV010000008.1 coordinate 112,966, forward strand.
CATCGTACCGAAGGCATCCGCCTATTCGATCGAGGAGCAGCTGACCTGGGATGAATTGCCGCCCAAGCAGGACATCGATCCCGGCGTGCTCGACCGGGCCGCCAGCGACAATGCCGCTGAAGCCGCAACCGAGGAAGTGCAGGTCAATGCCTCGAGCGCGCTGACCTCGTCGGTACCACCATGGTCGGCCGCGCATCCTTACATCAACCTTTACACGCTGAAGAATCCGATCACGGCGACCATTGCCGGCAATTACCGGCTGACCGACCCCGGCGTGGAGAGCGACATTCATCACATCGTGCTCGATTTCGGCACGCAGGTGTTTCCCATCCTGGAAGGCCAGTCGATCGGCATTATCCCGCCCGGCACCGATGCCAATGGCAAGCCGCACTACCTGCGCATGTACTCGGTAGCCAGCCCGCGCAGCGGCGAGCGCGAAGGCTACAACAATCTTTCGCTCACCGTGAAGCGCGTGGTCACCGACCATGAGGGCAGGCCGACGGCCGGGGTTGCATCGAACTATCTGTGCGATTTGCAGAAAGGCGACACGGTGCAGGTGACCGGCCCCTTCGGCACCAACTACCTGATGCCCAACCATGCGGGCTCCAACATCCTGATGATCTGCACCGGCACCGGGTCGGCGCCGATGCGCGCGATGACCGAACACCGGCGCCGGCTGGAATCCAACGGCAGGAAGACCGGCAAGCTGATGCTGTTCTTCGGTGCGCGCAATCCGCAGGAGCTGCCTTACTTTGGCCCGCTGCTCAAGCTGCCCGATCATTTCATCGACAAGCATTTCGCCTTTTCCCGCGTGGAAGGTCAGCCAAAGACTTATGTGCAGGACAAGATACGCGACGCCGGCAAGCAGGTGGCGGAACTGCTGCGCGGCGACACCTACCTCTATATCTGCGGCCTCAAGGGCATGGAGACCGGCGTGATGGATGCGCTGCGCTCGGTCTGCACCGCGGAAGGCATGGACTGGAGCGAATTGTCGGCGAAGATGGTCAGGGAAGGGCGTCTGCACGTCGAGACGTACTGAACCGAAATACACGGAAACGGGGCGCATGCGCCCTGTTTTGCCTTTCTGATTTCTATTCAGTTTTCTATTCCGCTTCGCACACCTTGCCAGGAGCCCGCATGAGAATTTCACTTCCCGTCGAGACAAACAATTTCCGCGTTGAACTCGACGAGCATGGCATTGCCCATCTTGTCTTTCAGCCGGCTGGCGGCATGCCGGTTACCGACGCACAGGGTCATGCGGCGCTGGCTGCCGTCTGGCATATGCTGTCCTCTCATACGGAAGTCAGGGCAGTATTGGTGCGCAGCGAAGGCAAGGCCTTCTGCGCCGGCGGCGAGCTGGCAATGGTGGAAGACATGCTGGTCTCGGAACAGGCGCGCCAGCGCGTCATGCGGGAAGCGCGCGATATCGTGCGCGGCATGATCGATTGCACCAAGCCCATCGTGTCGGCGATCAATGGCGCGGCGGTCGGTGCGGGACTTGCGGTGGCGCTGCTGGCGGATATCTCCGTGGCCGCCCGCAATGCCAAGCTGATCGACGGCCATACCAAGCTCGGCGTTGCCGCAGGGGACCATGCGGTGCTGATCTGGCCGCTGCTGTGCGGCATGGCCAAGGCCAAGTACTACCTGATGCTGTGCGAAACCCTCAGCGGCGAGGAAGCGGAACGCATCGGCCTTGTCAGCCGCGTTGTGGATGCCGAGCAGTTGCAGGCCGATGCATTGGACATCGCGCGCAGGCTCGCCACCGGCAGCCCTTCCGCGATCGCCGGCACCAGGCGGTCGCTCAACCTCTGGCTGCAGGCCGCGTGGCCGGCGTTCGAAGCGTCGCTGACGGCGGAAATGATGGATTTCGGCCAGGCCGATGCGAAGGAAGGCGTAGCCGCCATCAGGGAAAAGCGCGCGCCGGTATTCGGCAAGGGCGCGGGTTGAAGCTCGCGTAAATCGCGGAGCCGGCGTTACACCGTTTCACGAGACCCAGCCGGGTCCGGCTCCCTTCGTTCCGGCAGCGTCCGCCCGCCATGCCGCATTGCAAACCGTGCTACCAGTGCCAGCGTCATTACGCCGATCAGGCCGGACAGCATGAAATGCCCGGCATAGCCGAGCCATTTCGCGGACCAGCCGCTCATCGCGCCGATCAATCCTGAAACCACCACCTGGGCACAGGCCTGGATGGTGAAATCCGCGCCCTCATGCCCGGGGCGGCACTGGTTCATCATCATCGCGAACAGCGCCACCGTGGACATGCCGTCGGCGACCTGTTCGAACAGCGCAACGCCATAGATCGGCAAGATGCCGCTGCCGGCATGTGCGAGCCAGGCGAATGCCCCGAGCCCGAGCGCCTGCAGCAGGCCGAACAGGATGAGCGAGCGCATTGCGCCCAAGCGGGTGTAGAGCAAACCGCCGAGGAAGGCGCCGCAGATGCCGGCAAGGCTGCTGACCAGGGTCAGCTGTCCGATCGCCGCCGCCCGCCATCCCTGGTCCACCAGCAGCGGCTTGATCATCGGCGAACCCAGCGAATCGCCGATCTTGAAACCGAGCACGACCAGCAACCACAAACCCATGCCCCGACGTGCGAGAAAGCCGCGATAGTGGCTCCACAGCAGGCTCGGCCCGGCCGAAGTCTCGCTCGCGACGGATTGACGCGGCAAGCGCCGCTGCTCGGGGAACAGCAGGATGGGCAGGGTCATGACGGCCAGCAGCGCAGCCACCATGCTGATCGACATCCGCCAGCCCCAGGCATCGATCACCAGCAGCAACAGGCTGCCGCCGACGATCATGCCGATCTTGTAGCCGCCCACCTGCATGCTGTTGCCCAGTCCTCGCCAGCGGACAGGCAGCATGCGTACCGCCAGGCCGTCGGTCGCCACATCCTGTGTCGACGCCGCCAGGTTAACCAGCAGCAGCAATCCGAGCAGCAAGGGAAGATAGGCGCCGAACAGCGCATCCGGCGGCAGGAGCGCGACGGCCGCCAGGATAACCAGGACACCGGCCTGCAACGGCAGGATCCAGCCACGGTGATGGCCCAGGCGTCGGGAAGCGATCCGGTCTATCCATGGCGCCCATAACACTTTCAGCATCCAGGGCAGGGCGAGCAGTTTGAGCAGGCCGATCACCGCGATGTCGACGCCATGCTGGCGCATCATTACCGGCAAAGCATGCGCAATCAGGCCGGATGGCAATCCTTGCGCGCAGTACAAGGTCGCCAGCAGCACGATGGCGCCGCCAGTCAAAGTCGGTTCGGGCTTGGTGCCGGATGAGAGCTGCATGGAATGGATCTTTTGCGGAATGTCCTTAAGTCTCGCATCTTACCTGCATGCCGCGCGGATTCGTTCGAACCCCGGCTGGTCCTGCGGACCTCTTGCATCATGCCGGTGCAGCCCCCATCTCATCTCCCTGTCAAATTCGAAGGTCGGTCAGCGCATGCTTGGCCGCACAATCATCTCCATAGAACAACTTGCTTATCGAAGACAAATGGACACTACGATTGCATCCTCAAAATATGATCCGAACCGCTTGCTCAATACGCTGATGGAACGGCTCGGTCTTCCCAGCGACAAGGAATTGTCGCAACGCCTGAATATTTCGACCAAGGTGCTGCGAAAGATCCGCACCGGCGAACTCACCATCAGCGCATCCATGCTGTTGTGGATGGCGGAATGCGCGCAGACAACGATAGAAGAGCTGCGAAGCATTCTGGGCGACAGGCGGAGAAAATTGCGCTTGAGCTACGTCATCTGAGCGCAAGCTGTCAGCGGTTTCTGCCCCGTGCGATAAAGCATCATTTACCTTGAGCGGCTTTGGCATCGAGCTTGCTTATCAGTTCTTGGCCACTGGCTGGCTTGCGCCGGCCAGCGGGTCAGGCGCGCGTCGCACGTAAATTGTGCCGTGCAGTCGTAAAAATTCTAGTTTGATTTTTCAACGGTAGGCTGAAGCGATCCATTGGGTGGTTATGAATAATGACAGCGTCAAGTTTAGCCCGGCTGGCAGGTAGCGGGAGCGGAGGAAGAACGGAGGCAGCAAGAAGAAGGGCGCAGCATTCCAGAGCCGATTGCTCACCCAAGCTGCAGGCCCACCGCTTACTGCTCGTCGATGACGATCTCGACCTGCTGGAAATCACTAGCGAATTGCTGGCCGCCTATGGCTTCGATGTCGTCCAGGCGACCAGCGCCAAGGCCGCGCTGGAGATCCTGCAGCAAGGCGCCGACATCGAGATCCTGCTGAGCGACGTGGTCATGCCCGGCATGAGCGGCCTGCAGCTTGCCTATAAGGCACGTGAGTTGAATCCACGACTGAAAATCATTCTCGTGTCCGGATACCCGAATCCAGCCATTGAATCGGGACATGGCTACCTGAGCGACTTCGAATTTCTCGAAAAACCCTATCGCGTGGAAGACGTTCTCCGACTAGCCGAGAAATGACGGACTGCCGCCGCAGTCCATGCGGGAAGATCGGGCTAACGGCTTTCAAGGCGACGGCGGTCGTCCGGTTGAAAGTCGCCTGCCATGCGTGGGTGGATCAATCAACCCGCGCGCCCGACTCCTTGACTACCTGCGCCCATTTCACTGTCTCCGTCTTGATATAGCCGGCGAACTCGGAAGACTTGTTGCCGACCGGTTCCGCGCCCTGCGCGAGGATCTTTTCGCGCATCTGCTGCTGCTGCACGATGCGGCCGACTTCCTGTTCCAGTTTGGAGACGATGGCCGGCGGCGTGCCGGAGGGCACGAAGAGGCCGAACCAGCTGCCGGCCTCGAAGTCGGCGAGTTCGCCGCCGCTCTGCGCCACGGTCGGCACATTCGGCAAGGAGGGAATCGGTTTGGCGGTGGTCACTGCCAGCGCCTTCAGCTTGCCGGCCTTGATCTGTCCAAGGCTTGAGGGAAGGTTGTCGAACATGAGTTCCACGTTGCCGGCGACAAGGTCCGTAACGGCCGGTGCCGACCCCTTGTAGGGCACATGCACGATCTCCGTCTTGGTTTTGCTCTTGAAAAGTTCGCAGCTCAGATGAATCGATGTGCCGGCACCGCTCGATGCGCAGTTGACCTTGCCAGGATTGGCCTTCAAATACGTGACCAGGGTTTTTACATCGGTGATCTTGTTGCGCTCCGCCCATTCCGCATTGACTGCCAGCACGTTGGGTACGCTGGCGACCATGGAAATCGGCGTGAAATCCTTGATATGGTCGTAGGGCATCTTGGCGCCATACAGCGCGGTGTTGATCGCATGCGAACCGACGGTGCCCATCAACAGCGTATAGCCATCCGGCGCGGAGCGCGCGACGTAGGCGGAGCCGGTATTGGCAGCTGCGCCCGGCTTGTTTTCAATAATGACGGACTGTCCCCATGCCTTGCTCAGTTCGCTGCCGACGAAACGGGCAAGGACATCCGTGGTGCCGCCCGAGCTGAACGGGACGACGATCGTGATCTGCTTCGAAGGATAGGTCTGAGCCGGCGACTGGGCTTGGGCTTGGGCCGCGCCCGGGACGAGAATGGCCATGGCTGCCAACGGCAGAATATGTCTGATCTTCACGCGAGTCTCCATTGAATTGGTCGGGACCGCTCTTTATTGCTACATCGGCGGTGTGGGAAATACTTTCACAAGTCGACTCCAGCGTCAATCAGCCGTGGAAGCCGACTGCGCCAGGCACAGGATTGCATCAAGCGCAGGACGCGCGATGCGAAAACCGGGCCATTGCTCCCGAATGGCGCTGAATGGTCATGATTGGCTGTGGCCGGCCCGGAATGAAGGTGCTCCCATCCAAACTCGGCCTCAAGCCCGGCCACACGGCGCCGGGGCTGAAGCCGAGGGGGCAGGTAGGCCCCAAAACCTCGTGCAGACGGGGTATCAATGCCCGTGCTGGCGTTCGTATTCGTCCGCTTCCGCCTTGGTCGCGTGGACGATGCCATCAGGATGCTCCGGCGGGGAATAGATGGTGTAAAGCTTCATTGGCTCGGACGCCGAGGTATTGATCACATTGTGCTCGGTGCCTGCCGGAATGATGACCGCCACGCCGTCTTCAAGCGCATGCTTTTCGCCATTGAGCAGTGCGACGCCTTCACCGGCCTCGACGCGGATGAACTGGTCATGGCCTTCATGGCGCTCAAGCCCGATCTCTTCGCCGGGTTGCAGGGTCATGATGACAAGCTGCATGCGGTCCGTGGTATGCAGGACCACGCGGAATTTGTCATTGCCGAGGGTGTCGTTTTCGATGTTCGTGCTAAAGCCTGTCATTGACGTTTCCTTGTAGTTAAGTGAATGGTATGGCTACAGTGCATACAGTTTCGATCCGATGGACTCGAAGAGGTTGCGAATTGAATAATACCTTGCCGACGCTGTGGCCGTCTTCGCGCCTGTGGATGGTGCGGAGATACGCTCACGCGATCTGTCCATGTCAAAAATTCATCTCGTTTCGATTGCAATTTGGCGCTGTTGTGCGGCTGTATCCCGCGACCTATTGATCTATAACAAGCTTGTCTAAGTCAAAAGAATGGTAGTATTCTTTCCGTCTGGAAATAATTACCAGCGAGCGAGGGCGGTCATACGGGAGAAGAACAATGAAAATTGCAGATGCGGCGATCGATACCTTAGGTGTCGGAACGATAAATGAAGTGACGTACGGCACGCGCTTTGCCCAGGAAAACCTCCTTGGGACGCTGGGAACCTTAAGCAAGGATGCACTCGATGCGCTGGACTTCGGCGTCATCGGCTTTGACGGCGAGACCATCGTCCGGCGGTACAACCGCTTCGAATCGACATGCGCGGGACTGGCGCCGGAACATGTGATCGGCCAGCGCATGTTCACCAGCGTCGCGCCATGCATGAACAATTTCATGGTGGCGCAGCGTTTCGAGGATGCGCTGGCCGATGGCGGCGAACTCGATACCGTCATCGATTATGTGCTCACATTGCGCATGCGGCCGGTAAAGGTGCGGCTGCGGCTGCTCGCCCGTCCTGACGCGGAAATGCGCTATGTTCTCGTTGACCGATCCGGTTAAAAATATGCGCGCGGCAACCATCGAGGAAGAGCACCAGGCGCTTCTGCAATTTCTTTACCTTGCTCCCGTTGGACTCGCGCAGCTGACGACGGACGGCGAGATCGTAATGATCAATCCGCTTTCGGCCCAGTTGCTCATGCCCTTGTCGCGCGATGGAAGCCTGAACAACCTGTTTACGACGCTGGAAACCGTTGCGCCCGAGCTTCGGCACCTGTGCGCGAGCTTTGCGAAGCCGTACGGAATGATCTGCGATGCCGCCCGGCTTCCGGTCAATGCCGGCGTCCCGGGCAAGTCCGACCCGCAAATCCTGTCCCTGACCCTGCTCAAGCTGGACGCAACGCGTCTGATGGCCGTACTCTCAGACGTCAGCGTGCAGGTCAAGCGCGAAAGGCAGCTTCAGCAGCACGAAGCCTGGTTCAATGCCATCCTGCATGGCATGACCGATTACGCGCTGGTGTCCCTGAACGGCGAGGGCGGCATCGAGCAATGGAATGAAAGCCTAAAGCGGGTTACCGGCCTGGAGGAGGCCGACGTGGCTGATCGTTCCTATTCGGTCTTTTTCCCGGACGGCACCACGACAAAAGACAATCTGGCCGATCGCCTGCATGAAGCCGACCTGAACGGCTGGAGCTTGCAGGAAGGCTACTGCCGCCGGGCCGACGGCACCCGCTTCTGGGCCAGCACGCTGATCACGCCGCTGCGCCTGGGCAATGACGATGCCGCGCATGCCGTGGCCATTCGCAAAGACATGCCGGACAGTCATTCCTACTGCCTGGTCATCCGTGACATTCATGAAAAGCGCGAAGCCAGCGAATCGCGGCGCAAGGAACTGCTTTGCGATCATCTGACCGGCGTGGCAAACCGTCGGGCGTTCTTCGATGCGGCCGAACTCGAACTCGAGCGCATGAGGCGATCGCCCCGGCCCTTGTCGCTCGTACTGTTCGATGCCGATTCCTTCAAAAGCATCAATGATCGCTACGGCCATCCCGTCGGGGACGCCGTTCTTCGCCATTTTGCCGCTACGCTTCAGGAAACCTTCCGCCAGGTCGACGTCGTGGCCCGCATCGGCGGCGAGGAATTCGCGGTGATCCTGCCTTCGACCGACCTGCCCGCCGCACTGGCCGCATCGGAGCGTTTGCGCGCCGCGGTGGAGGATGCATGTGTCGAGATCGATGGCGTGCGCATCCGTTACACGGTAAGCGGCGGCGTTGCGTCAATGGACGCCGATGTGTCCAGCCTGGATGAACTGATCAAGCGTGCCGACACGGCGCTGTACGATGCCAAGGCCGATGGCCGCAACTGCATCCGAACCTGGAAAGCCGGGCATGTCAGGCGACTGAAGATGGTGATGTCATGACCGACGACTCGCAAGAAGCCTACGAGGCGCTGCTGGAATTTTTGTACCGCGTGCCTGTGGCCCTGCTGCAGGTCAATGAGGATGGCGTCATCGACATGCTCAACCCGATGGCAGCCCAGTTGCTGATGCCGCTTGCCACCGATGGCCTTCTGGACAACCTGTTCACGGTGCTCGCCCCGCTGGCGCCCTGGCTTGCCGCCACGGTGCATGAATTCGAGCCGGCATCGGGCCTGGTGTGCGAATCCAGGCGCATCGACATCGGTCATCTCCGTCCTCAGCGCCATGGCCCGCAGGTGCTTTCGGCAAGCATCATGAAACTGGGCGCGCAGCGCTTCATGGTGGTGCTGGCCGATGCAACGCGGGACGCGGAACGAGAACAGCAGACGCTGCTGCGCGAACTCAGCGATGCGGCGCGCATCGACGGGCTGACCCGCATGCCCAACCGCTCGGCCGTGCGCGAAACACTGCAGCGGATGATCGACCAGTCGCTGCCCGATACGCAGGAGTTTGCCGTGCTGTTCATCAACTGCGATCGTTTCAAGCAGATCAACGACAGCTTCGGCAATGCGATCGGAGATCATATCCTGCGCACGATTGCCGAACGCCTGCGCTTGTCGCTCCGGCGCGCGGACCTGGTCGGCACACCGCAGAGTTCGTTGCAGAGTTCGCTGCAGATGGCCGCCCGTTTCAGCGGCGATGAATTCGTCGTGATCCTCGACGGGCTGCGGCACGGCGAGAACGCATCGAATGTCGCGCGCCGTATCCTCACGGCGCTGGAAGCACCGTACCGGGTCGATGCCCAGGAGATCGTCTGCAGTTTCAGCATCGGCATCGTGGTGCCCGACGCATCGCGCGCCGATGCCGATATGTTGCTGCAGGACGCAAGCATCGCGATGGCGGAAGCCAAGCGGGCAGGCGGCGCGCGCCATGCGCTGTTCGATCCGGCGATGCGCGAGCGGGCGCAAAAGCGGGGCGGCATGGAAGCGGAACTGCGCCAGGCGCTGCTGCACCGCGGGCTGCATGTCCAATATCAGCCCATCGTCGGCCTGCAGCAGGAGGGGGACGATGCGGGCGGCATTCCGGCGGTCGGCGCGGAAGCGCTGGTGCGATGGCACCATCCGGCCAAGGGAAGTATTCCTCCGCCCGAGTTCATCGGCATCGCGGAAGAATGCGGTCTCATCGGCGCTCTCGGCGAATTCGTTCTGGAGACCGCCTGCGCGGATTTCATGGAATGGCAACAACGGCTCGGGCCCAACGCGCCCGGCCTGCTCGCGGTGAACCTGTCGCGCGCGCAGCTGGCCGATGCCGGACTGGTGCAGCGCGTGCAGCAGATACTGCGCTCGACCGGCATGGCGCCCGGCGCGCTGCAGCTGGAAATCACCGAGAGCCTGGCGGCTCAGGACGATGTCGTGCAGTCGCGGCTGCGGGATCTCAAGGCGCTCGGCATCAAGCTGGCGCTCGATGACTTCGGCACCGGCTATTCTTCGCTGTCGTGCCTGCACATGCTGCCGGTCGATACCGTCAAGATCGACCGGTCCTTCGTGTGCCAGGCCGACATCAGTCCGCACCACCGCGTCCTCATCGAGGCAACGGTCAGGGTGGCGCACAGCCTGAGCATGAATACCGTGGCCGAAGGCGTGGAGACGCCTGCGCAGGCTGCGGTCATACGGGAACTGCAATGCGACAAGGGCCAGGGTTATCTGTACAGCCGGCCGCTAGGCAACCACCAGTTCATGGCCTGGATCGAAGAACGCCTCCAGTCCAGGTGCGCCGCATAGCGCATCGCGGGAACGCCGCGCGGTTTTGGGATATTCTCCGGGGGCTGCAATCCTGATCGGTGCAGCCGACCGAGCATACCAACCGCACCCGTCCCCGCATGGAACCCGAACAAGGCAGCTACCGCTTCATTGCGCTCGTCGTGGCGAGCATCTTCTTCATGGCGCTGCTCGACGGCGTCATCATCAACACGGCATTGCCGCAGATGGCCGCATCCTTCGGCGTGCAGCCAGTCGAACTCAGCATCGGCGTCACCATCTACATGCTGACCGTCGCCATGTTCATGCCCTTGTCTGGCTGGGCTGCCGACCGCTTCGGCGCGCGCCGCATCTTCCTTTTGGCCATCCTGCTTTTCACGCTGGCATCGGTTGCCTGCGCGGCCGCATCCAGCCTTTCCCAGTTCGCACTGGCGCGCGCGGTGCAAGGCATCGGCGGCGGCATGATGATTCCCATCGGCCGCCTCATTGTGCTCGGACAAGCAAGAAAATCGGAGCTCCTGCAGGCAACGGCGCTCATCACCTGGCCGGCATTGTTTGCCCCGGTGATCGGACCCGTGATCGGCGGCTTCATTACCGAATACGCGTCATGGCGCTGGAACTTTCTGCTCAACATCCCGCTCGGTGCCATCGGCCTGGTCCTGGTGGCGCTGGTCGTGCCGGAACAGGCGGGCAGGCGGGATCGCGTGCTGGATTTGCGGGGATTCCTTCTTACAGCTTCGGCGCTGGGCATGCTGCTGTTCGGCCTCGAACTCAGTGCCCATGCGCAGCGGGAGTGGCGATTGCCGGTTGGGTTGGTTGCCGCCGGCATGGCATGCGGCGCGCTGGCGATTCGCCATCTCAAGCGGGCAGCCAATCCGCTGCTCGACCTTTCGCCGTTCGGCGTGCAGACCTTCGCCGCGGCATCGCTGATGGCAGGCACCTACATCCAGGTCGCCATCGCCGCCACGCCCTTCCTGCTGCCCTTGCTGTTCCAACTGGTGTTCGGCCTGAACGCGTTCGAGGCGGGGGGCTTACTGTTCATCTATTTCGCCGGGAACCTGCTGATGAAAACCGTGACCACCCCCGTGCTGCGCCGTTTCGGTTTTCGTGCGGTGTTGTCATGCAACGGCATGCTGGTGGGCCTGTCGATCGCATGCTGCGCCCTGCTGGAGCGCGAGGCCAGTCAGGCGTTCATCGCCATCGTGCTATTCCTCGCCGGCGCGACCCGGTCCATGCAATTCACCGCAATCAATACGATCGCCTATGCGGACATCAACTCGGCGCAGCGAAGTTCGGCGTCAACCCTGGCGGCGATGGTGCAGCAGACCGGCATGATGGTCGGCGTGGCACTGGCCACGTTTCTCCTCAATGGAAACAACTGGCTGCGCGCCGGCAGCGGCGTCGGCCAGCAGGATTTCCGTGCCGCCTTCATCATTCTCGGCACCATGGCCGTGATCGCATCGATGCGTTTCCTGAAGCTGCCGGCGGATGCCGGAGCCGAAATCACCGGCCGGGCGGGGAATTGAGTCCGGCCCATCATCGATGGGCCGGCCGGCAAAGGGAAAAGTTCCAGCGGGACCGGAAGCCGCGATGCCCGCGGGCTCAGCCTATTTCGTCGAAACGCTGGTGCAGCTGCTCGCAAATGTCGGTCATCTCGTCGGAGGAAATGCCGAGCGCATCCATGGCCAGCTGGCCGCCTTTTTCCCATTCGAAGTGCCTGTTCTGGCCGCGATAGGACTGGATGGCCTTTTCAACGACCAGGCTCAGCGCAACCAGGCCCTTGATCAGGTCCGGCGTGATGTTGTCTGCAAGGATTTCATATTCATGATGCAGGCGGATGGCCATGGCGACATCGCCTGACAGGCCCCAGTTTTTCGCCAGGAGTGCGCCGATGGTGGCATGCGAAGTATGATGCCGCTGATCCTCGATGGTGGTGAAGCGCTCGCTGACCGTTTCGTTGGCCAGACGCAGGGTTTCCACGTAATCCGGGAAACGATTGATCAGCAGCGGAATACCGATGTCGCAGAAGAGCCCGAAGGTATGCGCAACGTCGGGGGAAGCGACGCGCAACTCGCGCGACAGCAGGGACATCGCAAAGGCCCGCTTGTCGGCCGCATCCCAGAAGCGCGTCAGGAGCGGATTGCTGGTATTGACCGTCTTGCGGGCGATCAGGCCCAGCATGATGGATGCGCACTGCGACAACCCGATATAACCAATCGCCTGCTTGACGGTTTCAGCCTTTCGCTTGAGGCCGTAGAACGGCGAATTGGCGGTGCGCAGCAAGGTCGCCGACAATGCCACGTCGCGGCTGACCAGGGTGGCAATCCTGTTAGGGTCGGGGTCTTCCTGCGTCAGTTCCTGCTGCAGGTGGGCCAGCAATTCCGGGCGGGCGGGAATCTGGATCGATCTCACGACTTCATCGATTGCCAGCTCGGGAAGCGTTGCTGTGGAAACCTGCATATTGAGTCACCGGAAGGAATTGGAATCTACGGCCAGGAACGATCTGAACCGAATCGCCTTCCATTGAAGTCGGTCCTGGGTTCGGATTGCGTTACCTTGCAGAAATTCTAGATCGGTTGTTGCTGTAAGACAAGAATTTGTTTGTGCGACGCCTGTTCATTCTGGCCATGCCCGTTTCTATGCACTTGCGCCGCTGGTGCGGAGCCGCCAGTGTTGCCTCTGGAGCGGTTTCGCCTTGACCGGCTTAATCGAGGCCGAGGCGGATTATTTCCGGGACAAGGCGCGGCGACGCGACATGGCGGGCTCGGCGAAAGCGTCCTTCAAAGCTGCCGCATGTCCGCCGCGGGCGGCGTCCATTGATAGAGCCAGGTTTCGCAAAGGGGCGCGCCGCCGGCGGTCATGTAGACGCGCAGGTCGATGGGAGCGACGCTGTCGTCGGTAGGCTTGAGGTCGAACATCACCCTGTAACCCTGGATGTCGTGGAGCGGACGCGCCGAACTCAATTCCACGGTGCCGCGCGAAGCGCTGATGACCGGCGTCACCTTTGCATCCTTGCCCAGCAGCTTGAGGTTGCCGCCGACGAAATCGATCACGAAACGCCGGGAATAATACTTGCGCTTCTGTCCGATTACGCCGCCGATGCCGGTGCGGGTGGCAGCGACAGTGGCCAGCGGCGACGACACGGGAATGTCCCGCCCCCAGTGCATCCGATAGGCGTACAGGTGCTCCTGTCCCGGCTGCGGCTTCTCGACCGGATTCCAGAAGCAGACGATATTGTCGAAGGTTTCATCCACCGTCGGAATTTCGACCAGCTGTATCGTACCCTTGCCCCAGCCGGATTTCGGTTCTATCCAGAGGCTGGGGCGCTTCTCGTAGAACACGCCGTCGTCCTGGTAGTGATCGAAATTGCGGTCGCGCTGCAGCAGGCCGAAGCCGCGCGGATTCTCATCCTGGTAGGCGTTGAAGCGCAGCTGCGCCGGGTTGGTCAGCGGGCGCCAGATCCATTCGCCGTTGCCGCGCAACATGGACAGGCCGTCCGAGTCGTGGATTTCAGGCCGCCAGTCGTTGGCCGCCGCGATGTGGCGGTCGTTTTCTCCATTCTGGAACATGCTGGTCAGCGGCGCGATGCCGAGTCTTTCTATCGCCTTGCGCGGATAGAGTGCCACGTCCACATCCATCACGAAGGAAGCGCCGGGCTCCATTTCGAAGCGATAGGCGCCGGCGACGCTGGGAGAATCGAGCAGCGCATAGACGATCAGCCGAGTCGAGTCCTTTTGCGGACGCTCCAGCCAGAACTTGGTGAACATCGGAAATTCTTCAGGGCGGTCCATGCCGCAATCGATGGCGAGGCCGCGCGCCGACAGGCCGTACTGCCAGTCCGAGCCGACCGCGCGGAAATAGCTTGCGCCGAGGAAGGCGGTGACGTCGCGTGTCAGGTCGGTGTGAAAGTTGATCCTGAAGCCGGCGAAGCCAAGGTCCTTGGGCAGCTTGCGTGGATGCAGACCGCTTTTGCCGTAGTCGAACATCGCGGGGTCGTAGGCGATCTCCCGGGCCTGGCCGTTCGCCAGTTCATGGATATGCACCGGCGTCTTGAAGAACAGGCCGAGGTGAAAGAACTTAGCCTGGAACAACGACGGTTCGCTCGCCCATAATGCATGTTCGGCGCGGTACTGGATCGCCTGGTACTGGTCCCAGTCCAGCTTTTCGACATCTGCCGGCAAGCGCTCCGACGGCGGCCGGTAGGCATTGGCCGCGAGCTGCTGCGCATGGCCCTTGAGCCACGCATAGTCGAAGGCCTGCGCCTGGCCTACGTACTTGAGCGGACGCGGCGACGTTGCCGCCGCAAGCAGGGGGGATGAATGAAAGCCGGCCGCCGCCAGGGCCGCCGCGCCTCTCAGAAAATCGCGTCTATGCATAAACTCCCTTATCCATTGTGTTCATCGTGCAGTGTGTGCCGCGACCCGGCACGGCATGCCGAGTCCCGGCCTGCGTTCCAGGTGGTCCCGGCAGCGTTGCCTTCCTTCGTTGGAGGGCGTTCAGGGTTGCCGCACTTGAGCGGCGAATGAATTACCGCACGGCTTCGAATCGACTCAACTCGTTGCAGTTCGTCGCAACTCGATTCAGGCTGTCGCGGGTGGCGTGCGCCGCTGTTTTCGTTTAAGGCTAGTGGGGTCGCCATGGACACCGGCGTCGTATCACGCCGGCCCGCCCGGAATGGTTCCGGAGCGGGCGGTTAAAGCTCAGAACTGGTAGGCCTCGCCCGGATTCATGGTCACGACGCGAACCGGCGCATTGCCTATGGCGCTGGTGTACTCGGCCGGCGTTCCCTTGAGCTGGGGCGTGGTGCCATAGTGGATCGGGATCGCATATTTCGGCTTGAGCATATGTACCGTGGCTACCGCGGCATCCTTGGGATCCATCACGAAATGGCCGCCGATCGGGATCAGCAGCAGGTCAGGCCGGTAATAGTCGCCGATCAGCCGCATGTCGCCGAACAGCCCGGTGTCGCCCATGTGGTAGATCTTGAATCCGTTCTCGAGCTCGATGATGAAGCCGATCGGTTCGCCGCCGACATGCGTTTCGTCCTTGCCGGTGGATGGATTGCGCCACACCAGCTCGGAGCTGTGCTCCGCATGCGTTGCGGTAATCTTGATGTTCGGACCGATCGGCGTTATCGTGCCGCCCTTGTTGAAGCGCGGCGACAGCTCGGTCGGGAGCATGCCCAGGTGAACCAAGGACTGGTTCAGCCCGGCCGGGCCGTAGACCGGTGCATTATTGAGCTTGGCCAGCGCCGGCGCATCGAGGAAATGGTCCATGTGAGCATGGGTCACCAGGATCAGGTCGACCTTGCCCAGCGCCTCCAGCCGCCGGAAGCCTTCGGGTGTTTTCGGATTGGTCGTCAGCCACGGGTCGATGACGATCACCTTGCCCCCGGGCGTGGTGATCTTCGTCGCCGCCTGGCCCAGCCACTGCACCGTGACCTTGCCCGCCGCGACCGGGGTGGGAGCCGGGGCCGTGGCCGGGACGGTGCTCGATACGATGATCGGAGTAGGCGTCGGCGAAGCCGATGCGGCCGGTCCGCTTGATGTGCCGCAGGCGGCGACAAGCAGCGATGCCGCCGCAATGGCGAGCGCCGGGAAAACTTTCTTGTTGATCGTCATTCCTAGATCCTCGATTGGTCGGTCGTGATTCGTCGGGGGCACAGGAAACCGATGAACGGCATGCCACTCGCTGTGCCATGCGTGAAGCGGAAACATGGGCAAACCTCGCAAGTTTAATCGGCAATCTTATGGAAGCTGCGGCAGTTGACGGCCTGCTTTAAGTAAATCAATCATCTTTCATCCAGGCATCAAATTTCCGTCCCGGTCGGCGCGTTTTCGAGCTTGGAACGCGCGGGGAACATGGAATGGATGAAACGCAGAGGATAGGGGCAGGAAAGACATCGCACAAAAGCACCACGGGCGTGCAATCTGCACGCCCGTGGCGGATGCTGCTAGCGAAGTAAGACCCCCGCGCTTATGCGGGAGCAACCGCGTTCGGGGTCGCCGGGTCAGAAGGACGGTTCTTCTTCTCCGGGATGTCGTACTTCGGAGGACGCGGCGGATTGCCCGACATGATGTCCTTGATCTGGTCGGCGTCGATGCTTTCCCAGTCGAGCAGGGCCTTGGTCATCGCCTCGACCTTGTCCCGGTTCTCTTCGAGCAGGCGGCGCGCCAGCGCATACTGGCGGTCGATGATGTCGCGGATTTCGGCGTCGACCTTCTGCTGCGTCTCTTCCGATACAGACGGCGTCGGCCCGAACGGCGACTGCTGATCATCATCCACATAGACCATGGTGCCCAGGGTTTCGGACATGCCGAAACGGGTCACCATCGCCCGCGCCAGCTTGGTCGCGCGTTCGAAGTCGTTCGAAGCGCCGGTGGACTGCTGGTTCATGAACAGTTCTTCCGCGATGCGGCCGCCGAACAGGATGGAAATGTCTTCCAGCATCTTGTCCTTGTACATGTTCACGCGGTCATGCTCGGGCAATTGCCAGGTCAGGCCGAGCGCCATGCCGCGCGGCATGATGGTGACCTTGTGCACAGGATCGGCCTTTGGCAGCAGCGACGCCACCACCGCATGGCCGGACTCGTGGTATGCGGTGTTGCGGCGCTCTTCCTCGCGCATCACCGCGGACTTGCGCTCCGGGCCCATGATGATCTTGTCCTTGGCATCCTCGAAGTCGCGCATGTCGACGATCTGCTTGTTGCGCCGGGCGGCGAACAGCGCGGCTTCATTGACCAGGTTGGCCAGTTCGGCGCCGGAGAATCCGGGCGTGCCGCGGGCCAGCACCTGCGGCTCGACGTCGCGCGAGATCGGCACCTTGCGCAGGTGTACGTTCAGGATCTGCTCGCGGCCGCGGATGTCCGGCAGGCCTACCATGACTTGGCGGTCGAAACGGCCGGGACGCAACAGCGCCTTGTCCAGCACGTCGGCGCGGTTGGTTGCGGCAATCACGATGACGCCGGAATTGCCTTCAAAGCCGTCCATCTCCACCAGCAGCTGGTTGAGCGTCTGCTCGCGTTCGTCGTTGCCGCCGCCCATGCCGCTGCCGCGCTGACGGCCGACCGCGTCGATCTCGTCGATGAAGATGATGCAGGGCGCATGCTCCTTGGCCATGCGGAACATGTCGCGCACGCGGGAGGCGCCGACACCGACGAACATTTCAACGAAATCCGAGCCGGAAATGGTGAAGAAGGGCACGCGGGCTTCGCCGGCGATGGCGCGGGCCAGCAGCGTCTTGCCGGTGCCCGGCGGGCCGACCATCAGCACGCCGTGCGGCACGCGGCCGCCGAGCTGCTGGAATTTGCGCGGATCGCGCAGGAAGTCGACGATCTCGCCGACTTCTTCCTTGGCCTCGTCGCAGCCGGCAACGTCGGCGAAGGTAATGCGGTTGCTTTTCTCATCGAGCATGCGTGCCTTCGATTTGCCGATGGAGAGCACGCCGCCCATGCCGCCCTTGCCCTGCGACTTGGACATGAAGAAGACCCAGACGCCGATGAGGAGCAGCATCGGGAACCAGGAGATGAACAACTGCGACAGGAAAGAAGGTCCTTCGGGATTCTTGACGTCGAAGCGCACGTTATTGTCGATGAGATCGCTGATCAGGCCGCGATCAAGCAGCGTGGTGGTGGAACTGAGCACAGCCCCGCCGCTGGTCACCGCAGTAATGCGCTCTCCCTCGATCGTCGCTTCCTTGATGTTTCCGGCCTTGATTTCGGTGATCAGCTCCGAATAGGCGATTGCCTTGGCAGATGACGGTACGCCGCTGCTGCCACCAAGCGACTGGCCGAAGATGAAGAATATGAAAAACATGATGGCAGCCCAGATTGCGGCCTGCGGATATTTCTTGTTCACAACACCTCCTCGGGGAACCAGCTTGCCTGTTGTGAGGAAAGGCAAACCGTTGTAAATGACTACACGACGCAGGTTAACCCATGCTGCCTTGGATAAAAACCGAGGTTTATGGCTAGGTTGCTTCGGTAATCTAGGAGTCTCAGATGAGGCCGGGCGCTGCGCTTTCAAGTGGACCTGCCTGCAGGATAGGCGTTCCCTGCGGCGGCGGCAATAGAGGCTTTTTTCCTGCATCGGACCCAGGCATCGTGTCGGTTTGTCGGGCCCAATGAAAAAAGGGCAAGCCAGGCTTGCCCTTTTTACCGCGCCGTAACATGTCCAGGCGCAGCGGATCGCTTGTTTGCGCTATCAGCCGGCTTTCGCTAGGCCCAAGCTTTCCACGGTTTCCTTCTCTTCCTTGAAAGTCTCCTGGGCGAACTTGGTATAGGCGGCGCTATCCTTGTAGATAATGGGCTGGTCGAATTTTTCCAGAACGGCAACCACGGTTGGATCTTCCAGGGTTTTCTTGAACGCATCCTGCAGCCGCTTGACCAGCGCCGGATCCATGCCTTTCGGTCCGCCGATGCCGAACGGCGAATCGGAAACGGTTTGATAGCCAAGTTCCAACAATGTGGGTACGTTCGGCCAGCGCTTGGTGCGCTTGCTGCCGTAGGTCGCCAGCAGGCGCGCGCGGCCGGCTTCGACTGCGGAGGCCCAACCGGTGGCGTCGCTGTGTCCCATCACATGGCCGCCCAGCAGGGCCTGCATGCCGTCGGCATTGCCTTTGAACGGCACGTGCAGCAGCTTGATGCCGGCCCGCTTGGCGAACTGTTCTACTACCAGGTGCGGCGTGGTGCCGGTGCCGGTGGAACCATAAGTGAAGCCGTCGGGATTGGCCTTCGCATAGTCAACGAGTTCCTTCACCGATTTGATCGGAGAATCCGAGCGCACCACCATGCCGAAGGTGTAGCCGGTCATGCAGGCAATGTAGGTCAGGTCCTTCATCGGGTCGAAGGAGACCTTCTGCATGTGCGGCAGGCGGAAGATGCCTAGCGGCAGCTGCGACAGGGTGTACCCGTCCGGCTGGGCGCGGGCCAGTTCGCCAGCGCCAAGGATCCCACCGGCACCCGGCTTGTTTTCAATGATGACGGTGCCGCCGATCTGGCGGGCGAGACTGTCGCCGATGGCGCGCATCACCACATCCGTCGAACCGCCGGCCGGCCAAGGCACGAGCAGGCGAATCGGACGGGAAGGATATTTATCCTGGGCGATCGCCGGCAGGGCGATCGTGGCACCGAGCGCCACCGCGCCTTTGATGAAATTGCGGCGGGGGTGGTGTGGAATCGACATGGTTGATTTCCTTTAATGATGTGACGTGGATGGAAAAATCCTGTATGCGCCGGTCGGCGAACCGAGGGATGAATAGCGGCCGGGCGGCCGTTCGTTATGGTCGGGTTTGGAACAAGCCCTTGACGCCGCAGCGCACCGGCACGGCTGCGCCTCCGCACCTGGCTGCAATTACAGTGGCTGCAGCGGCTGCCGCAGCAGCGGATTCGCCGAATTGCATCGTTGTCATTTGCATCTTGTCTCCCAACTTTTCCCGAAATGAGCTTCTTTCCGATCACTCGACGGTGCCGCACGACGGCATCCGTGATAAGAACGATCGTGCATTTTGTTCGGGCGATTATAAGGAGTCTTACGCTGAATGTGCAAATATCAGAATATATTTCTGCAATGCAGAATTAATTCTCGCAGTTGACCACGGTATTTCCATGGCTCAATTGCCATTAAATAACAAACTGCAAGAGCTAAAAATCCACTAGACGCTGTTCATTTTTTGCTTATACACTAGTACGCAGCAGTACCACGACAGAACCGTGTTCTGCTATGCAGTACAAAATTTGAAAATCATAAATTTCGGAGACAAACATGGCATCAACAATGGCTTCCGCGCTTCGGCTCGCGGTAGTAAGTGCTTTCCTTGCAGGTTGCGGTGGTGGCGATAATGACGTAGTAGCAAGTGCCGGCAGCACGGGCACGACGCCGGTGACCCCGCCGGCCGAAGCGAAACGTCCTCAGGACAGCCGCACTTTTTCCGTCACTGAAGCCAGCCTGCCTTTCGAGCCGCTGGCCGGCGCTCCCGAGGCCGACCGCTGGTGGGGCGTTCACCAGGGCTCGGGCTACCGGATCGAGGTACCAAAAAACTGGAACGGCAAGCTGGTCATGTATGCGCATGGCTATGCAGGCACCGGACCGGGGCTGACGGTCAGCAACCCCGGCATCCGCCGCCACCTGCTTGAACAGGGTTACGCCTGGGCGGCGTCGAGCTACACCCGCAATTATTATGATGTGCGGGCCGGTGTGGAAGACACCAACGCTCTGGCGCTCGCATTCAACAAGATCGCCGCCGAAAAGGGCCGTGCACTGGCGGCGCCGACCAAGACCTACATTATCGGCGTGTCGATGGGTGGACATATCACGGCCGCCGCGGTCGACGAGGAAGCGCTGCAGACCGCCAACAATAAGGTGCGCTATGCCGGCGCGGTACCGATGTGCGGCGTGCTGGGCGATACCGAACTGTATGATTTCTTCGCTGCCTACCAGGCTGGCGCGATGCAGCTGGCGGGCCTGCCGGCAACCACCTGGCCCGTCACCAACTGGGCGGAAATCGAGCCCGCGGTGCGCTCTACTTTCTTCAGCACCTTCCCGACGGCCACGGTCAACGGCGTGACGACGGCGCAGGGCGACAAGCTCAAGCAGATGGTGAAGAACCTGACCGGCGGCGAGCGTCCGATGTTCGACATCGGCTTCGCCGGACCCTATACCGCCACCGCATGGGGTACCTTCGGGCGTGACGGCAAGATGCTCGGCATCCTCAACGAAGACGTGGTCAGCACCAAGGACTTTATCTACCAGTTCGACAACGACCTTGCGCAGTCGGCCGAGGAGAGAGCTTTCAATGCGTCGATCTACCGCGTGCAGGCAACGCCGGATGCAAACCGTCTGCGCACCGACGGCTTGCGCTGGGTACCCAAGACCAATGCGCGCATCAATGTTCCGGTCGTGTCGATCCATACCCTGGGCGACATGTACGTGCCGTTCAGCATGGAGCAGATCTACAAGCGGCGCGCCGATGCACAGGGCACGTCGCAATGGCTGGTGCAGCGCGCGATTCGCGGCGTCAGCCATTGCGACTTCACCATGAAGGAGCAGGCATCCGCATTCGATGCGATGATCAACTGGGAGCAGAACGGCGTGAAGCCGGAAGGCGACGACGTGCTGACGCCGGCAACGGTCGCCAGCCCGACTTACGGCTGCAAGTTCACTGACAACACCCTGACAGTGGACGAGCCGGCAACTTCGGCGATCGCAAGGTCGCGCGAAGCGCTGAAGGTGTCCAATCCCTGCCCGGCGTCCTGATGGGTAATACGATCATCTGATCGAGCTCCCTTCTCCCGCCGGCGGGGGAAGGGAACCTTATTCGCCGGACCAAGCAGTATCAAGTTGCCTGCTCAGTCGGAATGCTAAAACCCGACTACGGCGTAACCGCAGGCGGCGATTGAGGCTGTTCCACCCCCGGACCTGCGGGATTCACCCCGGCATCCGGCGCCTGCGCCGGCAAGTCCTGGTTGCTCAAAGCGTCATTGATGTCGCTGATCAGATCGCTCCTGACCCTGAGCCAGGCATCGAGGTCGCCTGTCCAGACCCTGAGCTCGAATTCGAAGGCATCGACGCCGCGCTTGATGAA
The DNA here is from genome assembly GCF_035916955.1 of Noviherbaspirillum album. Classification (NCBI taxonomy): domain Bacteria; kingdom Pseudomonadati; phylum Pseudomonadota; class Betaproteobacteria; order Burkholderiales; family Oxalobacteraceae; genus Noviherbaspirillum; species Noviherbaspirillum album. Next base: position 134,665 of record NZ_JAWIIV010000008.1, read on the forward strand.
CAGCACTTCCGGCTCGGGCGATTCCAGCACCTGCTTGTTCCAGCGCGCGACTTTAATCAGCGTGGCTTTCAGCCGGGTCACATTGATGTCCGGCTTTGTCACCACCGGCACCGCGATCTGGCGCAACTGGCTCGACAGGGTCCAGTTGGTCACCTTGTCGGCGATCAGCTTGCCGTTCGGGATGATGACTTCCGCGCCGGTGGTGCTGTGGATCACAGTGGCGCGGATGCCGATATGCTGAACCCTGCCGACAATGCCGTCGATTTCCACGGTGTCACCCACCTTCACCGGCCGCTCGAACAGCACGATCAGTCCCGAGACGAAATTGTTGACGATGTTCTGCAAACCGAAGCCGATGCCGACCGTAAGCGCGCCGGCGACAATGGTGAACTTGGTCATGTCGACGCCGATTGCCGTCAACGCAAGCACCAGGCCGGACAGCAGGATGATGTAATGCACGGTGGTCGACACCGCATACGGCAGGCCGCGGTCGAGCCGTACCCGGGAAAAGATTTCCTCCTCCAGGAAGAAGCGCGACAATCTCGACAACTGGTAAGTGGTCCAGAGAACGAGCACGAACAGCACGATATCGCTGACCGCGACATTCAGGCTTCCGATATCGAAACTCGCCTTCCATAGCGCGAGCAGCCAGCCGAGTGCCTGCTGCAGGAATCCGGTCGCCTGCAGAGTGAGAATAATCCACAGCAAAAAGGCGAGCCACTGCATCCAGCGATTGATGCGCATGGCGATGCGGGCGCGATGGCGGCGCACCCCGGCCAGAAACGACAGCGGCGGCACGTACAGCATGCCGTGCATCAGTCCTTCGCCGGCGCGCGTTAGCACGTACAGAACTGCGCCGGTATAGGCGCTGGACAGGGTGGTGCGCATCACGAGGTCGGCCAGCCGCGAATAGCCGCCGGCATTGCAGGCCAGCACCAGTGCCGACAGCAGGAAAAGCGTCCAGCTTCCGTAGTAGAGGGTTCGTGCCGCCGCGCGCGACTCGGGCAAGCCCTCGCGGCGATACTGGCGCAGCGCCGCCACCATCACCAGCAGAAGGCCGAACGCTTCCACCAGCAGCATGAAGCGATGCACACCCGGCAAGGGCGCGAACAGGGCGCGCACACGGTCCAGCAGATAGAAAATGACGACCGATAGCAGCAGCGTATAGATGCGCCGGTCCACCACGCGGCGCGCGAACGCAAGCAGCGGCGCGGAAGCGAGCACGCCCATCATCAGCCATAGTGCCCGCGGCGGGCGCGGATAGAACCAGGTGCTGAACAGCATCGCCAGCAACAGCGCGGTGACGACCGGCATGTCATAGATCTGCCGGTTGCCCTTCAAGCCTTCGTCGGTCTCGCACAGGATATCGACCCGGCTGCGCGCGGCCGACAAGGCAATGATGAGCAGGCCGAGGAAGCAGGCATGGAAAATGAAGCTCCTGACATGGGCGCGCACGTAATCGCCGAGCGCGATGGACTGGTTGACGAGGTTCTCGCCCGCTTCCACGGAAAAGCTGCGCAGCCATGCCGCCCAGAAGTCGCCGCTCCACAGCGGCGAACTGTCACGGTAGAGCAGTCGCGTCACCGCGCGTTCGCTGGCGTCGGCAAGCATGCGACGAACATCGGCGAGCTGGGTACCGATATCGGTGGCGCGGCCCTGCAGGGCAAGCACCTTGGCACGGTCTTCCAGCACGCTCTTCTTTGCAGCGGCGACGGTGCGGCTCAGATCCCTCGCGCGGTCGAGCACATCGGGAGGCGCGGCTGCCTCGGCTGCCGCCTTTGTAGTGGCGTTCCAGACGGCTTCCAGCCGTTCCAGCTCCTTCAGGTCGCGATCGTTCTGCAGCGCAGTGCGCGTCAGATCGCGACGCAACGGTGCCGTGCGCAGCTCGATGTCGCGCAACTCTTCTTCTAGGTTCTGGATGCTTTCCAGGGAAAACGCAGCCCGGTTGAGCCGGCGCGCCATCTGGACCCGATAGCCGGTTTCACGTTCCAGCAGCGGCAGGCGATCGCCTGCGGTCTGAATGACGTCCTCGATGCGGGCCCGGTTCTCCAGCTGCCGGACTTCGGCCAGCGCGGTTTCGGCCTGTATCGCGATATCGGAGATGGCAACAGGCTCCGGCGCCGGCGGCGCTTCCGGCGCTTTGGGAGGAGCGGCCGGGGCAGGGGCAGGCAAGGCAGCGGCGGGCGGCTTGGGCGGTATCTGCGCCAATGCATCGCCCTGCAGGCAGAACAATACCAGCAGCAAGGGTATCCATAACCCCGGCGTCCGCAGGCGCAGACGGCCGCAAGCTTTGGGAAATGCGAAAAGAAGAAATCGGTTCACGCTTGTGTTTATCCGGTATGCATGGAAAGGCGCCGCACGTTGGCCGTCCGGCCGGTATGTTTTGCCGGAGAAAGGCAAGTGCGGGAGATGAATTTTTCCCGTGCATGATACTTCATGCATGCCATGCGGGCTGCGCGGCAGGATAGGGCTGCAGCCGCTATTTCGCCGCCGCCGTCGGAGCGGGCATTGCCGCGATCGCCGCCGCGATGTCGCGGCTGACGCCTGCCATGGCGCGTGCGAAGGCAGGAGCGATTTCCTCATTGCCGGACCCATGCACCGGTTCGCGCGCTGCCGATTGCCCGGCCAGCGGCGCCTGCGGCGTTGTCGACCGGATGGACCACAGGGCTTGCACCACCACGGCCTCGCCCGGCACCGCATCGAAGCGGCTGATATCGATTGCCACCCGGATCTGCGCATTCTGGGCGGCCGCATCCCGGTCGAGCGCCACGCGGGCTCCCGGCAGATGGCTGCGCAATCCGCTTGCAATCGCCTGCGCGATTTCGGAACGCAGCGGCTGTGCCCAGCGATGCTGTTCGAGCAGGTCTACCTGCGTCGCTCCGCGCCGCACCACCAGCTGCGAGCGGTCGACGATTTCCGGTACCCGCACCGGACCCACCGCGATGCCGATGCCGGATGCCGCATTGTCACCCGGCGCGCTCGCAGCCGAGGCAGCCGGGGTGGTCGCCGAAGGATTAAGCGTATAAAAGCTTTCCTTGGATGTCGACGCGCATGCGCCCAGCATGGCGCAGGCAAGCATCATCGTCGTCTTCCGGATGAGCATGGGTGCGGACATGTTATTCCTCTTCCTTTTTTCCGCGCAACAGCGCTTCGGGGTGGCGGCTCAGGTAATCGGTGAGTTCGCGCACGGACTGCGCCGCGCGTCCGACTTCATTGAGCGTATCGCGCAGGTCCTGCTGAACCGGGGCGTCGCTGGCCAGGGTGCGTTCCGCATTGCCCAGCGTCTTGCGCGCCTGCTCCAGCGTCTGCTTCACTTCCGGCAGCACGCTGCCGTCGAGCTGGCGCACCAGCTTGTCGGCGCTCTCCAGCGTGGCGCGCAGGCTGACCAGGGACTTGTCGAGGTTATTGCCTATCGTGTCGAACGGCACCTTCTCCAGCTTGCGCGCGATGCTGCTCAGGGTTTCCTGAAGATCTTCGAAGGCGCCCGGCACCGTCGGCAGGGTCGCCGGTGTCTTGCTCCAGTCGATCTTGGTGCGCGGCGCGTTGGGGAAGAAGTCGAGCGCGATCAGCAGCTGGCCGGTCAGCAGATTGGCCGTCTTTAACTGGGCGCGGAAGCCGCGCGCCACCAGCCTGTCGAACAGCACATGCGGCTCGCGTTCCATCGCCGACAATTGCGGCGCGCCCGGGCGATAGCGGGAACGCATGCGCTCCGGGTAGATCTCTATCTCGACCGGGAAACGCAGCGTCTTGCTATCGCGGTCGTACTCGACGCTGACGGCCTTCACTTCGCCGATCACGATGCCGCGGAAATCGACAGGCGCGCCCGGCGCAAGGCCGCGCAGAGATTCGCCGAAGTACAGCAGATAGGTTTGCACATCTTGCCCGACACGCTTGAGCGCATCTTCCTTGTTGCCGAACAGGGTGAAGCTGGCGTTGGCTGCCGCCGGTTCGCCTGCCGAACCCTCCGGCGGCGACTGGAAGGCGATGCCCCCCACCACCACCGAGATCAGCGACTCGGTATTGAGCTTGAAGCCGGAGCCTTCGAGCGAAATATCGATGCCGCTCGCATGCCAGAAGCGCGTGTTGCTGGTGACGAAACGATCGTTCGGCTCGTTGACGAAGATTTCCAGCGTGACGCCCTTGCCATCTTCGTCCAGGGTGTAGGCGGTGACGTTGCCGACCTGCACGCGACGGTAATAGATCGGCGCGCCGATGTACAGTGAGCCGATGTCGTCGGCGCGCAGCGTGAAGCGGCGGCCCGGCGAATCGGAAGTCACCGGCGGCGGCGTGTCGAGCCCGGCGAAGTTGCGCTTGGTTTCCTCCGACTTACCGACGTCGACGCCGATGAAAGCACCCGAGAGCAGCGTGCCGATGCCGGTGACGCTGTTGAAGGTCACGCGCGGGCGCACCACCCAGAAGCGCGTGTCGGCCACGATCAGGTCTTCGGCCTGCTTGCTCATTTCGGCGGTGACGATGACTTGCGAGCGGTCCTTGGAAATGGTGATGTTCTTGACGGTGCCGATGTCCACATCCTTGTAGCGCACCTTGGTCCTGCCCGCTTCCAATCCCTCCGCGTTCTTGAAGGTGATCGTGATCGTAGGACCCTGCGACATGACCTGCTGCACCGCGACCCAGGCGCCGAGCAGCGCCGCCACGATGGGAATGAGCCAGACCAGGGATACCGCCCAGCGGCGCCTGGGCACGGCGACCGCGTGCGGAATACCGGAATCGTTATGCGGGTGGTCAGTCATTGTTCTCCTCTGCGTTGGTCGCGTTGTCCCAGATCAGCCGTGGATCGAAGGACTTGGCCGCCAGCATGGTGAGCACCACGACCGCGCCGAAGGCGGCGGCGCCGATGCCGGCCTGCATCGAGGCGAGCGCCTCGATCTGCACCAGAGCCACCGACAGCGCGACGACGTACACATCAAGCATCGACCAGCGGCCGATGAACTCCACCATCCGGTAGAGCCGGGTGCGCTGGTGTGGCCGCTTCGATGAGCGGCGGTGCACCGAAATCAGCAGCAGCGTCAGCGCAAACAGCTTGGTCAGCGGCACGACGATGCTGGCAATGAAGATCAGCGCGGCAATGAACCAGGAACCGGTGTTCCAGAACAGCACCACGCCGCTCATGATGGTATTGCTCTGCGACTCCAGCACAGAACTCGTGTACAGGATGGGATAGAGATTGGCCGGGATGTAAAGTATGTAGGCCGCGATCAGCAAGGCCCAGGTGCGCGACAGGCTGCCTGGCTTGCGCAGGTGGACGTCGGCATGGCACCGCGGGCAGCGGAGTTCTACCGCATGTCCGGGTGCGCGGCAGAGCAGGCCGCAGGCATGGCAGGACAGCAGGCCCAGCGAGGCCGCGGAACGCATTGCGCCGGAGGATGGCGACGGGTTCATCGCAGGGCCTCCGCCGAACCTGCGCGCGCCTGTGCCCTGGATGCTTGCGCTTGCCGTGCATCTTCCGTCCAGCGCCACAGGTCGCGCGTGCTGAACGACGCCGACAGCCAGGAAAACAGCACGATCACTCCGCAAAAGGACCAGAAGGCAATGCCAGGCACGATGCTCGCCAGTTCGGACAGCTTGACCAGCGTGACCAGCAGTCCCAGCAGAAAAACTTCCAGCATGCTCCATGGGTGCGCGGCAAGCAGCATGCGGAAAGCCGTGGTCATGCCCGACGGCACGCGGCCGAAGCGCAGCGGCAGCAGCATGTAAAGCAATGCCGACAGTTCCAGCGCCGGCACCAGGATGGTGGTGACGAACATCAGTACTGCGACCACCGGCCGTCCCTGTTCGGCCAGCAACTGCGCCGAGCCGAACAGCGTGGTCGAGACCGCGATGCCTTGCGTCGACAGCGTGGCGATCGGGAAAAGATTGGTCACCAGGAACATGATCGCGCAGGCGAGCGCCAGCGCGATCATTGTATCGAGCCTGGTTCGCGGACCGCGGTACAGCACGGCGTCGCAGCGCCGGCAGCAGGCAACGGCCCGCGCCGGAAGCTCGACTTCGTGCTGAAGCAAATCGCATTGTTCACAGGCAATCCACTGCCTGCGGACTGCCGCATCGGCAGCCTTCATAGTTTGTTCCTGCGTCATGGTTGTTCACGAATAAAATAGCCGCGTGTCGTTGTTCAATCTAATACATGGACGAATACGCTGACGCCGCATCGCTTGGACGCGCTCACCATCGATTGACGTTGATCGGCCACCGAAGTTGCCGTTAATTAAATTGTCGCTGCGCTAGAGCAAAGCCTGAAGCCAGGTACGCCGATATCACGGCCGTTTCCGTCGTTATCTGCTGCTGTTGAGAAAGTTTGCCAGCGGCAGCTGATGTACCATGTGCATTGCCGGACCTGCTACCGGCATTGTAAATACGAAAAACGACTGCTGCCGCCAGGCGCGAAAACGCACATGCTCAAACTTACTCTCGACGCGCTGCAGATCATCGACGCCATTGACCGACTCGGTTCCTTCTCCGCTGCCGGCAAGGAAATTTTCCGCGTGCCGTCAACGATTTCCTATACGGTGGGCAAACTGGAAGAGGATCTCGGCGTTACCCTGTTCGAGCGTTCCGGTCCCAAAGTGATCCTCACTCCGGCAGGCAGGGAATTGCTCAAGGAAGGCCGGCATCTGCTGCGGGCGGCCGGCGACCTGGAGATGCGGGTGCGGCGCGTGGCGTCAGGCTGGGAAACCGAATTCGCCATCGGCATGGATTCCCTGCTGACGCCGGTGGCGCTGAAAGACGACATCATGGATTTCTATCGGGTCGCCGACCAGACCCGGCTGAGAATCGTGCAGGAAGCCTTGTCGGGCAGTTGGGAAGCGCTGCTGGACCGGCGCGTCGATCTGCTGATCGGTGCCGCCGGCGAAGGCCCGTCCGGCGGCGGCTACAAGGCCGAACCCATCGGCGCGGTACGCTTCGTGTTCGCTATCGCGCCTTCGCACCCGCTGGCGGCGATCGACCGGCCCCTGCGCAAGGACGACCTGCGCCAATACCGCGCAATATCGGTTGCGGACTCCGTACGGCAGACTCCCGCGCGCACCGTTGGCCTGCTGCTCGGTCAGGAAACCCTGGCCGTGCCGGACATGCAGACCAAGTTTCGGTTCCAGCTTGCCGGCATTGGATTCGGCTTCCTGCCGGAAGCCTGCATTCGCGAGGCGGTGGCGACAGGCGCTCTCGTGGTCAAGGAAGTCGAGGAGCCGCGCGCTGAGGAAATGTTTTATCTCGCCTGGCGCACCGGCGAGGAAGGCGCAGCCCTCAAGTGGTGGCTGGACCGTGCGCGGCGGTATGCCGCGCCGGACCGATTCGTGTCCTTGGTACGGGCATGTTAGCGGAGGCGGAGCGCGCCGCGCGCCCGGCATAATGAAATCCGCTCTAGTCAAGCAGCTTGCGAACAGCCGCATGCTCCATGACCACCAGCGGTTCGGCTTGCAGGATGTCGCGATAGCGCAATGTGAATGGCGAGGCCGGCGCGGAATCGCCGCCCGGCAGCAGCAGCTTTCTTGCCGCGCCGCGCGCCGCCTGCGCTTCCTCGGAACCGATGGATTCCTGGTCGACGAGTTCATCGATGTAGGTCATCAAGCCGCTCAGCTCGCGCAGCCATTCGAAGCCCGGATGCTTGGTCAGTAGTTGCAGCAGCTGGCCGGAATCGACCTGCCCCCATTCCGCTTCGTATTCGCGGCGGGCAACGCCGACGAGGGCCTGGTGCAGCCGCCGCAGCGCATGCGTGAGAGCCGTCAGTTCTTTTCTTTCATCCATGATGTGCTGTCCTCCGATCGGGTATGAGCCCGACATTGTGCAGCATTGCGGTCCGGGCCGCGTGGATTAAAGGCGAAGTTGCCGCACCGCTTCAGCTCAGCGTGGTGCGGCAGTGCCTGCCTTGCCTTTCGCGAACATGTCGGTAAACGCCTGGCTTAATAGCTTCCGCGGAAACTTCAGCCTGATCCTGACTGCCCGGCGCGCTTCGGTGAATTCGAGCTTCGCCGACTTGTCCGCATCCGACTTGCGCTCCGACCTGCGCCATGCCGGAAGCTGGACGGGCGATCCGGTCTTGCGCGGTTTCGTCCGCGTATCGAACGCCGCCAGCAGCCGTTCGCGCGCGGCATTGTCGAGCTGGCCTGCGTGCTGGTCGAGCGCATCGCCGAACGCATGCATTGCCGCCACGCTGCCTTCGCTTTTCTCGTAGGGTAGTGAGCTGGCCAAGGTCGTCAGGACCTGCTCAAGCGATGTGCGGTTCAATCCCGTGGCAAGAAGGGTGAATCCCCTGATGATGCCCGCAAGCGAAGCCGGCGCCGCCGCCAGGCACTGCTTCGCAGCCTCGTTGATCGCGGCTCCGTACCAAGCTTCGCCCCGCGCGGGCTGAAGCAGGGAAGCAATGGCTTCGATGGCGGTGTGATGTCCTTGCCTTACCGCATCCGGCAATTGTTCCGCAATCGCATTCAGATGTTCCGTATGGAGAGGCAGCGACAGTTCAAGCATCAGCATGCGCAGCGCGGTGATGTCCGAAGCATCGTTTTCACGAAGAGCCGATTGGAACCGATGGGCCAGATCATTTGCCGGACATCTCTCCCGTATCTTTTTCAAGACCGGCTCGCGCTGTTCCGGCGATGTGCGGTAGCTGAGAAGATGAATGAATTCCCGCAAGGTTGCGGTATTTTCTTTGGATTCAATACCAGGGAGGTGCTGGGATGCCGAGATGATGATGTCCCTGCAACGCTTGCGGTCACCCATGTAGTACATCTGCTGCCGCAGATAGGAAACAGATTCGGCGTCGCCGGAGCGCAACGCGGCAATCAGCGCCGCTTCCATGTGGGTTTCGAGGGTCCTCGCGCGCTCGACCATGTCGTTGGTGCCCTTGTTGACATCGCATGCCGCCTTGATCGAGTCCAGGGCCGGCGACCCTCGCTGTTTGCCTTCAATCTCGATGTTGTGACGTGAACTATCAAGAACTGATCCCCAATCCGGGATCGACTCCAGATCGTTAATGCTGGGTATCGTTTGATTTGAAAGTGCGAGACTGACTACGCTTTCCGCACCGGACAAGCTGTCTTCGTGCAGTAACTCGCGCGCAAACCGTGTTCCCGCCAATGCGGGCCGGTTCTCACCGGCGTTGGATTCCCAATCCGGTATCGTTCGCAGATCAGAAAGGCTATATGTCTCCTGATCTGAAGGTGTGGGAAGGTTCGTGCCGTCGTCGGCGGACAAGAAAGCTTCATCCAGGGAGGGCCGCATGGACGCTGAACTTGACGGCCGTGTTCCACCTTCATTTCCTGAAGCGTAGCCGGAGTCCTTGGTCTCCTTGCGGGCTGTCGCGTCAGACAGCGTCCTAATCCTGGCCCGGTTGCGCGCTAGCGTGTTGAGGGATGCCGCGTTTTTCCTGTTTGAAGCCTCAGCCGTGGGCGTCCTGACTGTTGACGTAGTTTCGCCTTGCGGCGGTGCCAAGTCGGCCTTCTCAACGGGAAGTGGAAGAGCGCTGGTCGGAGGAGACGAGTTGATCCTGGCCATAAAAATTCATTCCTTATATCGTGGCCTGTCGCCAGGCTGAAGTTTGTGTCGTTTCAAACCGATCGGGTGCCGCTCCCGCCCTGCGCGTCCTTCTGATTTCGGCGCGCCGGTAATGCGACAGGCAGATGCGCCGTGCACCGCGCGCGGTTTGCGCCAGCACGCTGACCGAACGGCGTGCGGCGCTGCTGCTGATCGTGCCGAAAATGACCAGTTCCACCTCGTACAGCGATTCCGGGCGTTCGATTGCGGAATTCTGCAGCGGCACCATGCAAACCTCCTCTTGTCGAGCACATCAATGGACGGCGCGGTTATTGATGAGTGGCTTGGCGGGCAAGCTAGTTCCGGCAGGCGACCATCCGCTGAAGCACGGCGGCTGGTTTCATAAGCGCATGGACGCTGATGAGTCAATATTCGAAAAAATTGAACATACAACCTGAAACTTTCCGCTTTTTCAACAGTGATCGACTTGCCATAATGCTTGTGTGCCCATCCAAGCGGGTGTAGCAGAAAAAATGGCCTCGAAAGAAATTTCGAATGTTTCGAATGTATGAATTTCAAAAGGAGTCGATCATGTTGGAAGTTCGTAAAAGCACAGAGCGCGGCGCAGCCAGTTTTGGTTGGCTCAACTCCCGTCACACATTTTCATTCGGCGAGTATTTCGATCCCCGCCAGGTCGGTTTCGGTCCGCTGCGCGTGATCAACGAGGATGAAGTCGAGCCGTCGCGCGGTTTCGGCACGCATGGCCACAGCAACATGGAGATCATTTCCTATGTGCTTGACGGCGCGCTCGAGCATAAGGACAGCATGGGCAACGGATCGGTGCTGCGGTATGGGGATGTGCAGCGGATGAGTGCGGGTACCGGCGTACGCCACAGCGAGTTCAACCATTCGGCAAGCGAACGCGTTCACTTCCTGCAGATTTGGATCGAGCCGAACCTGCGCGGCATCGAGCCGTCCTATGAGGAAAAGCATTTCGATGCCGCATCCAAGCAGGGCAGGTTGCGCCTGATCGTATCGCCGGACGGTCGCGACGGCTCGGTGTCGGTGCAGCAGGATGCGTCGATCTATGCCTCCATCCTGAATGGCGAGGACCGCATCGAACATAAGCTGGAACCGGGCAGAACCGCCTATGTGCAAGTGGTGCGCGGCCAGATCGAAGTCAACGGTATCGCCCTCGGCGGCGGTGACGGCCTGAAGATCGCCGGCGAAAGCCAGGTGACCCTGGCCAGGGCCGAAGCAGCCGAAGTGCTGTTGTTTGATCTGCCGTATTGAACCTCGGGTTGAAGGCGAGGATTGCCGCGTTGCGGCGATCCTCGCCAGCCATCGCATGAGGCAGGCGGGAAGACATCGCAGGCAAGCGATTGTTATGCAATCTCCCTATCAATTGTCCCGAATCGGCCTGATTTGGAGGCTCGAGATGCCCGGACAGGCATTTGCTGCAGTGCGCAGAGTGTTGTGGAGCGACGTATTACGCTGCTGGGGGCTTGACTACCGTCACCGGTTTAGTACTATCCACGACGGGCGACAACGCCTCACACCACAGCTAAACAACAGATGCATCATCGGAGATTGAATTGAACAAGAGCGAAATCATCGACACCGTCGCAGCCGAGCACGAACTGACCAAGGTGAAAGCCAAGGAAATCGTCGAGCAGGTATTCGGATTCGTGGGCGCCGACCTGAAGAAGGAAGGCCGTTTCTCCTTCCCGGATCTCGGCACTTTCACCGTGTCGCAGCGTGCAGCACGTACCGGCCGTAATCCGGCGACAGGCGAAACCATCAAGATCAAGGCGTCCAAGAACGTTCGCTTCAAGGCCGCTCCGGCACTGAAGGAATTGGTCGCCAAGGTCAAGGTCGCCAAGTAATCGGGACGGAGCCGTGGTCTAACAAACCCGGTTCGATAGCAGCAGCCTGATAAGACGGGGCGGAAGGAAAGTCAGCTTTCCTTCCGCCCCGTTCCATTTTCCGCACCACGAATCAGTGGCCTTATACCAATCCCAAGCCATTGCATGACATGAGATCGCGTCTTTTCCCGGCTGGCGTCGTTGCGCTCGTCATCCGTAGNTCCATTTTCCGCACCACGAATCAGTGGCCTTATACCAATCCCAAGCCATTGCATGACATGAGATCGCGTCTTTTCCCGGCTGGCGTCGTTGCGCTCGTCATCCGTAGCCCCGCTATGCATTCCTCCCGCGCCTTGCCAGACGAAAAAAATCCATCGATCTCATCCGTCATGTCATGACTTGGGATTGGTATTAGCCGAAATCGAACTCCCCCTGTCCGGGTGCGCTGGCCCGCGACGCGCGGGAGCGCTTGCTGCGCGATGCCTCGGTCGGCATGGGTGCGGCCACTGCCTGCGCCTGCATCTTCAGCATCATGCGCAGGCCGGTCATGCGTCGCGTCTGCCTGGCGATGGCGCCATCGAACACCGCGGCATTCGGCGACACCAGCGTGAAATGCCGCTTCGCCCGCGTAATGCCGGTATAGACCAGTTCGCGAGTGACGACCGGGCCGGCATCGGGCGGCAGTACCATCACCGCATGCGCGAATTCCGAACCCTGCGCCTTGTGCACCGTGGTGGCGTAAGCGGTTTCCACCTGCGGCAGGCGGCTCGGCAGCACGCCGAATACGCGGCTGCCGTCCAGCAGATAGACCCGCAGCGCATCGGGACGGCCGGGATCGGGCAGTGCAATGCCGATATCGCCGTTGGAGACGCCGAGCGATGCGTCATTGCGGGTGATCATCACCGGTCGGCCCACGTACCATTCGCCGCGACGGCGAACCAGGCCCTTGGCATCGAAGTAGCTTTCGACGGCTTCATTGACGCCGTTCACACCCCAGTCCCCCTCGCGCACCGCACATAGCAGGCGGAAGCCCTCGAAGGCCTCCAGCACCTCCCGGACCCACGCCTCGTGGGCATCCCTGCCGGTCCCGGGCGCATTTCTCAGCAACCGCAAATAGGCGTGGTACCCGCCTTCCGCACCGGCGCGTCCTTCCAGGGCCAGCTGCAGCAGGTCGGATTGGCGTGCCGCGTCGATCCACGACAATACGCGGTCTTCCGCCCGCCGCAGGCATGAAGAGGCCGCTGACGCGTCGCCGCCGTTGATGGCGGAGGCCAGCACGCCGACCGGGCCGCCAAAGCGCCGGCTCTTGCGCAGCATGACCGTCTGCTGGGCAAGAGCGTCGCCGCTTCCGAGCATCGCGTCCGGCAGCGTCTGGCCGCATGCCGCCGCGATATAGCCGGCGGTGTCCTTCAGGTAGTTGCCGTGCTCGGCGCCTGAGCAAAGGTCGCCGAGCACGGCGCCCGCTTCGACCGAGGCCAGCTGGTCCTTGTCGCCGAGCAGGATGACGACCGCGTGCGGCGGCAGCGCGTCGAGCAGGGCGGCCATCATTTCCAGGTGCACCATCGAGGCTTCATCGACGATCAGCACGTCGATGTCGAGCGGATTGCCCGCGTGATGTCGGAATGCCCGGGTGTCGGGCCGGGCGCCCAGAAGGCTGTGCAGCGTGTAGGCGGCGCCGACGCCTGCCCCGCCGCCGGACAGCGGGAGCGGCAGGGGCATGTCGCCTCCGTGATCCTTCAGGCCGTCAAGCGCCGCATCGATCGACTGCTTGAGGCGGGTGGCGGCCTTCCCGGTCGGCGCGGTCAGCGCCACGCGCATGGCTTCGGGTTTTTCCGCAAGTGCAAACAGCAGCACCAGCAGGCGGGCCACCGTGTAGGTCTTGCCGGTGCCCGGTCCGCCTGTGATGATGGACAAGTGGCTGCGCATTGCGATCGCACAGGCAATTTTCTGCCAGTCAGGTTCGCTGCCGGCTCCGGCATCGCCGGCAACGAATAGACGGTCCAGCCAGACCCGCATCTGCTGCACATCGATGTCGCGCTGCCGGGCCGCCCGGCCGGCGACCGCAGTCGCGACCAGGGTCTCATTGCGCCAGTAGCGGCGCAGGTAAAGACGCTCGCCGTCGAGCACCAGCGGCTGGTTGCGGTCGGCACTGCCGGTCACCCAGACATGGTCGCAGGCGGCCAGCGCCACTTGCCATGCCTCGGTCGAGTCCGGGACGCCGCCCGCGGCCTCGCACAAGCCCACCCAGTGTTCCTGCGGCCAGCCCAGCAGCGCGCAGGGCGATGCCACCAGGTCCGACAGAAAGAGGCAGCTGTGACCGCGCGTCTCCAGTTCCGACAGCACGGCGCAGGCCAGGGTTACCGGCGGCGGCGTGCGGCCCAGCGTATCGATGAATCGCGCGAATGCGCATCCCAGCCGCTGCAGCAGGCCTTCCGCGACGAAAGCGTCGAACCGTCCGAATAATGCGGCGCTGTCGATCATGCCCATATCATGCTCATGTCATGCCCATGTGTTTTCAACTTGTTCCGTCAGCAGCGCTTCAAGTTCGTCCAGCAGCTCGGGGAGCGCCGGCATGTGATGGCATCCGCGCGTGACGGGATTGCCGATGCCGCGCAGGAAAAAGAACACCACGCCGCCGAGTGCCTCCGCCGGATCGTAATCCTCGCCCAGCCGGCATTTGAGCAGCCGGTGCAGCGCCAGCAGGTAGATCGTTCCCTGCACGTCATAGCGGTTGGCGGCCACCGCTTTTGCCAGTGCGTCCGCATGGTAGCCGGCATCGTCCGCGGCCAGCTGGTTGGACTTGTAATCCAGTACCCAGTAACGGCCGTCGTGCTCGAACACGAGATCCTGGAAGCCGCGCAGCATGCCCTGCAGTTCGCGCTCGGCCAGCGCCGGACGTTCCTCGCCGGGCAGCAGGTGCGCGCGGCAAAGTGCATCGATGGCGCGGCTGCTCACGCGTTCGAGCGGCACCCAGAATTCCATCTCCGGGATCGTCCTCGGCAGTTCCGCCAGGGAAGCCCCCAACGGCGGCAGCGCCGTGGTGCTTGCGGCATGCATCCATTCGATCGTATCGTCCTGGTGGTGCCCCCAGCCCGCGCGTTCGCAGCGGGACGCCAGCCGTGCGCCGAAATCGGCGTCGCGCGCGGCGGCGAATCCTTCGGCGGCCAGCCATTCGAGCTGGGCGTGCAGGAACTGGCCGGGCAGCGAGCCGCGCGGGAATCGGTGCCAGGGATTGGCGCGCTGGTGCGCCGCCATGCCCTGCGGCAGTGCAAGAGGCAGCACGTCGTCATCTTCCAGCAGCTTGTCTTCGGCCGGCGTGGACGGCGCGGCGGCCACCGCCGGCGCGGGGGCCGGCCCCAGGTCGCGGGTGATGGAGGTATAGCTCGATACCGACCAGCCGCGCTCGAACTGCGCGCCGAACTCGGCCGCCTCGCCCAGCGACGCCTCCTGTTCATCGCGAGTCAGTACCGTGCAGCCTGTTTCCTCGGTATTGATGATCTCTATGTCGATATGCGCGCACGCCGAGCAGGCGTCGCGCATGGTTTGCGTGAGCGCTGCCGCCACCACCGGATTGCCGCCGGCCAGCAGATAGCCGAATGCGCAGTGATGGAAGGCGCCGTCCAGCGACGCCACGCCCATCCACAACGCATGCCTCGCGCGCGTCAATGCGACGTAGAACAGGCGCAGTTCCTCTTCCAGGCGTGCCTGGTCGGCCAGCGCGATGGCTTCGGCGGC
This sequence comes from Noviherbaspirillum album, assembly GCF_035916955.1. NCBI lineage: Bacteria > Pseudomonadati > Pseudomonadota > Betaproteobacteria > Burkholderiales > Oxalobacteraceae > Noviherbaspirillum > Noviherbaspirillum album. The sequence continues at coordinate 149,748 of NZ_JAWIIV010000008.1, forward strand.
GAGCGAGAAATCAATGCGCCGCGTACCGCCGCGCTCCGCGATTTCAAGAAAACGGTTGCGCCCCTTGCCGATGCGCCGCGCCGATACCGCAAACGGCAGGAACACCAGCGGATACTCGAGCCCCTTGGATTTATAGACGGTTACCACCTTCACCAGCTGGTCGTCGCTTTCCAGCCGCAGGATGCGTTCATCATCGGATTCGCCTTCGCCCTCGATCTGCGCCGCGAGCCAGCGGATCAGCGCCTGCTCTCCGTCGAGGCGGGTGCCGGCCTTCTGCAGCAGCTCGGCGAGATGGAGCAGATTGGTGAGGCGGCGTTCCCCGCTGGCTTCCTGCAGCAGGCGCGCGGGAATGTCGAGGTCGTGGATCAGCTGGCGCAGCATGGCCAGCACGCCGTGCCGCTGCCATACCTGCCGCCATGCCTTCAGTTGTTCGATGCACGCATCCCAGCGCGTATCGTCGGCGGCAATTTCGGCCAGCAGCGGCAAGCCGAAGCCGACGGTGCGCGTCGCGTAGGCGGCCCGGCCGAGCGCGCCGTCCAGCGGATTGGAGACCGCATGCAGCCAGCGCAGCACATCGGCGGCTTCATCGCTATCGAACACCGAATCCTTGTCCGACAGGTAGACGCTGGGTACGCGCCGGCGCTCAAGCTCGGCCCTGACGGCATCGGCCTCATAGCGGTCGCGCACGAGGATGGCGATGTCGGCCGGACGCAGCCGCTCGAAGCCGGCGTCGGAGCTGAAGCCTGCGCCCGGATCGTTGAGGAGCGTGGCGATTCGTTCCGCGCACTGGGCAGCGAAGCCGCTGCGATAGGTTTCCTGCACCAGGCCGTCGTTCTCGTTGGACCAGATGGTCAGCGCTGCGACGCCCTTGCCGTCGGCGACAAGGCATTCCTTGCGGCCGTGGGCCGTGACTTCCTCGAAGGGCAGAGGATTGGCTCCGCTGTCGCGGAAGCCGAAGGCGCCGCGCGGGTGACCGGACGAAGTGCCGCCTTCCGCATGCAGGAACAGGTGGTTGACCGCGCGCACCATGCTTTCGGTGGAGCGAAAATTGCGCGTCAGCCTGAAATGGCGCCCTTCGGTGGCGCGCCGCGCGGCCAGGTAGCTGTGAATGTCGGCGCCGCGGAAACCGTAGATCGCCTGCTTCGGATCGCCGATCATGAACAGTGCGAGCGATGTATTTTCTTCGGCGACCCGATACAGCGCATCGAAGATGCGGTACTGATCGGGCGAGGTATCCTGGAATTCATCGATCAAGGCCACCGGATACTGGGCAACGATGCGTTTTCGCAGCGCTTCGCCGTTGGCGCCGTGCAGTGCTTCCTTCAGGCGCGACAGCATGTCGGCGAAGCCGAACTGGCGGCTGCGCCGCTTCAGCTCCGCCATGCGTTTTGCGATCGTGACCGCCGCATGCGTCAGCAGCGCATGTTCCAGCGGGGCGATGGCGTTCAATGCATCGAGCAGGCTTTCCAGCTCCGCGCATTCCGGAGGCAGGGGCACGCTCTTGCCCTTGTTGAAGGCAGCCTGCAGTGCGTCGGGCACCATCTTCGGCGCACCCTTGAAGAATTCCTGGCGCGGCTTCACCAGGTTGTCGCTGTCCGCCCATTCCTGCAGGGCCTGGAACAGCCCGGCCGCTGTCGCCGGCTGCAGTTTAGTGCCGCTGATCGCGGCGCGATGCTGTTCCAGCCATGCCTGCAGCCGGGCCGCCTTGTCGGCCCAGCCCTTGCGCAGGAGGTTCGCGCAGCGCCGGTTCTCTTGTTCGAGGCGCGCCAGCATCGACGACAGGGTTTCCTGCTGGGCGCATTCCAGCAGATGCGCACGTTCGATCAAGCCGCCGATTGCGCTTTCAAAGGCTTCGAGATCCATCCAGCACATCTGCACCGAAGCCAGCGCCGCACGTTCGAGCGAGTACACGTGGTGCCGCCAATAGTCGCGCACCGCGTCCTTCCTGAGCTGGCGCTCGCTGCTGATCAGTTCCTCGTCGAACAGGCAGCCGCTGTCGAACGCATGTTCTCGCAGCATGCGCTGGCACCAGGCATCAATGGTGAATACCGCCGATTCATCCATGGCCTCGGCCGCCAGCATCAGCCGCCGTGCCGCCTGCTCGCACATCTGCTGTTCGGGATAGCAGTCGGCCAGCTGCTGCAGGAAATCGTCTTCAATACCCGCGGCCTCGCCGCGGAAGAAGGCGGCCGCTTCCACCAGGCGCGCGCGGATTCGGTCCGACAGCTCGCGCGTGGCGGCGCGGGTGAAGGTCATGACCAGTATCTCGGAGGGTTGCAGCGGCTTGATAAATCCGCGCTCGCCGCCATGGCCGAGAACGAGGCGCACATACAGCGCGGCAATGGTCCAGGTCTTGCCGGTACCGGCGCTGGCTTCGATCAGGCGCGCGCCGTGCAGGGGGAAATCGATAGGGTCGAGCAGCTGGCTCATGCGGCCTCCTGTTTCTGCAACGGCACGCCGTCGAGCGGAAAATCGGCGACGCCGCTTGCGATCCATTCATGCAGCGGGCCATAGAGCTTTTGACTGCAGGCTTCCCAATCCGGTTCGGCAGCCAGTGCTTCGAACGAGGGCCAGAGCCGCGCGAGGCAGGCATCGCCCACTTCGCCGCCCGCCTGGAAGCCGCCGTCGTAAGCGCTGCGCGGATCGCCGCCCGCGAGCATCTGCAGCGCTGTCCTGCATGCGGTTGGCAGCGGCCGGTCCATGCCGGCGCGCCAGAGCGCGACGAGTTGCTCGAGCATGTGCTGCGACGCTTCTCGTTCCAGCGGCGCGAGCACCAGCAAGCGGTCGCGCGCCACGATATAGCCGGTTACCCTGTAGCCCGCGGCGGCCGCGGCGAGCTGTCGCAGCCAGGCATGGATGAGCTTTTCGGCGCGCAGCACGTCCTTGCTCTTCACCTTCGCGAGAACCTTGCCGGGATTGATGTCGAGCCAGGCGGTCTGTTCGCCGTCGCCGTGCAGCTTGTCGATCCAGTCTTCGAGGCGGATGGCGCCGCATGCAATCGATACCGGCAATCGCGGCGCGGGGCGCGGATACTGGCGGCGCAGATCGACCCAGGCCCTGCGGACCGGCACCAGCGCCTGCACGATGGCTTCCTGCCACTGCTTGCCGGCGTGTCCGATCGGCAGAATGCCCTTCCTGCCCAGGCGCGCCGCGCGTTCGCGCAGCATGTCCTCGACGCGCGATGCGGCTTCGAGTTCGCCGCCGTCGTCGAGCAAGGTGCGTACCACCTCGTACTCTTCAAGCTTGTTGAGGAAGAAGGGTTCGTCGTCCCTTCCGATTTCCACATGGTCGGAGAAATAAACGCCCAGCCGCTGATGAAAGAAGGCCGCTGCAGGCTGGCGGATGAAACGCGCAAGGCCCTTCAGGCCGATTCGCAGGTCCGTGCCCGGATCCCACGGCGGGATGTCGCCCGCCGCCTGCATCTTGCTTCCCTTGTGCGCTGCCCGCCATTCCTTCGCATAGGTTCGAATGCCGCCGTCCTCGAAGTAGCGGCGGCTGAACGGCTGCAGCGGATGTTCGGTGGTGAGCGAAGCCAGGTCGATGTTCCAGCCTGTGCGCAGATAATCCTGCAATTGCGATACGAGAATCGATGCCGGCTGCGCGCTGTTGTCGCGCACGTCGCGGCCGACCCAGCTGATATAGAGCTTGTCGCGCGCGGCCAGCAGCGCTTCGAGCATCAGGTAGCGATCGTCGTCGCGCCGCGATCGGTCGCCGGGACGCGACATGCCGGGCTGCGCCAGGAGATCGAAGTCCGCATGCTGGGCGCGGCGGGGATAGTCGCCATCGTTCATGCCGAGCAGGCAGACCACGCGGAAGGGCACCGCGCGCATCGGCATTAATGTGCAGAATGTCACCCCGCCGGAAACGAAACGCTGGTTCAGCGAATGGTCGTCGGCAGCACCAAGCCAGGCTTCGCGCAGTACCGCCAGCGGCACATCTTCGTCGAAGCCCGCCTGGGCGCAGTCGTCGAGCCAGGTTTGCAGCGACTGTTCGAGCCGCACGCAGGTCAGCCTGTCCTGCTCATCCCTGACATCAAAGAAGTCGCGCAGCATGGCACGCGCGCGGGTGCCCCAGATGTTGGGCGCAACCGCCTGCGCCAGCAGCTTGCGCCATCCGAGCAAGGTTTCGACGAAGCTCGCCAGCGAGCCGGCAAGTGCCGCATCGAGCCCCCCGACTTCGCCATAGGGTTCGATGCCGGCATAGCCGGAGTCGGCGCCGTTCGCATAGCCGAGCAGCATGCGGCGAATGCCGAAGATCCAGGCGTTCTGCTCGCCGGCCGGCGCCAGGCCAAGCGCCTCGCGGTGCTCCCGGTCCAGGCCCCATCGCACGCCGGCGCCGTCAAGCCATTGGCCGATGCGCGTCAGGTCGTCCTCGTCGATGCCGAAGCGGGCGGCGATGGCGGGCACTTCCAGCAGGTCGCGCACCTCGCTCTGGCGGCAGCGCTGCTCCGGAAGGCGCAGCAGCCATTCCAGCGCGGCCGGCAATGGATTGACCGCGCGATCGGTGACGTCGGCGATTGCAAAGGGAATGTGGCGCGGATCGGATGAGCGGCTGTACTGGCCGAATACCGCCTGGATGGCGGGTGTGAAGCTTTCGATGTCGGGCACCATCACCACGATGTCGCGCGGCCGCAGCCCCGTCTCCTGCGCTTGGGCAAGCATGCCGAGCAGGGCGTCGTGCAGGATTTCCACTTCACGCTGCGCGCTGTGGGCGACATGGAATTCGATCGAGCGGTCGCCGGCGTCGGGCGGACAAAGCGGATGTTCGTCCAGCGGCAGCATGTCGCGAATCGCCGCCTGCACCTGGGCCAGCAGATGTTCCCCAGGCCCTTCACTGAACAGGTCCAGCCGCAGATTGGAAAAGGATTCGACGGTGGCCTGGGCATTGTCGAACTCGTCGAGCATGCGAACGAAATCCCGGCCTTGCCGGCCCCATGCCGCCAACAGCGGATTGCAGTGCGAATGCATCTGTTCATAAGGGATGGCGGAAAGATCCTTGCCGTCGCGGAAGGACTGGCGGCGGCGTTCGGCGGCAAACAGTTCGCGTCCTTCGATGATGTCGCCCCAGTAGAACTGGCACGGATTCGGAATTGCGAGGATGACTTGAACCCGGCTTGACAGCGCCGCCAGCGCCTGCATGGTCTGGTAGGGCAGCGCGGAAATGCCGAACAGGATGACCCGCGATGGCAGCCGGCCGGGAGCCGGTGCGTCCGTCTGCAGCGCAGTGACGAATCGCTGGTGTACGCCCGAACGCCCGGTGAGCCGCTCGGATGGCGGCAGTTCCTCGATGATCGTGCGCCACAGCGCTGCCTGCCAGCGCTGGTCCTCGGCCAGCGCCGGCGCCTCTCCTTTCATCCCTCTCACTACGTCATGTCCGTTTTCCCAGTCCGCCAGCCAATCGGCACGGTACACCTGGTACAGGTCCATCAGGTCGGACAGGCGGCGGGCAAGCTGCAGGCGGCGCTCGGGGTCCTGATCGGAAAGAAAGCGCTGCAACGGTTCGAAACCCGCCCTGGCGGCGACCTGCGGGAGAAGGCGCATCAGGCGCCAGACCAGCGGGGCGCGGTCGAGCGCCGAGCGCGCCGGGATGGCCTCGGAGCCAAGGACCGCCCGGTAGGCTTCCCACAGGAAGCGGGCAGGCAGGGTGACACGGGTGGCCGCGCATACGCCCATCTGCCCCGCCAGTGCGATCTTCAGCCATTCGGCGACGCCATTCGATTGCACCAGGATGATCTCCTGTTCCAGCGGATCGAGCGGATGCGCCTTGATCCAGTCAATGACGGCGCCGCGCAGGTCTTCCAGGCGATTGCCGTGGAGGGTGATGAAGCCGGGGATTAGTACAGAAGGCATAGGCATGTAATTGGCGGCCATCCATGCGGATCACGCAGGCCAGCGATCAGTCTTGTTGTCTTGTGATTGACAGGCTTTGAATTTCCGGCAACAGCCTTGCGTCGAGGCCACGTTACCCCGACATACTACTTGTTACCCGGAATAAATTGAAGTTGCTTGGGGTGATTGTTGTATCGGCTTGTGACGGCGCTGGCTGAGGCGCCGGCATGTAACGCCTTCGAAGCTGACCTTCCAGGCAGCGCCCGCGCTTGCGCCTTTTCCCGGTAGAAGTTTGCGCTATCTTCTATAAACGAATTAACGGCGTGCGGTTTGCGCTTGCGGTGATAGTCGTGGTTCTTGGTACGGGAGATTTTCGGGATTGCTTTTTTCGCACGGAGGTCAGGCCATCGGCCGGTCTTGCAAAAAACCTGCAAGCCAGGTCCGTTAAATAAGCCGGATATACCTGAAATCTCCGGTTCTTGACGGTTAGTTCGCTTTTAACGTGTTGATTGGTTCACCACGGGAAGAGTATTTGTCTCAATGCCTCATCCAGAAAGGGTATGTCTTATTGATTCGGCCCGAAAAATGGTTCCTTTTTCGGGCTGCTGATCTTACCCTCTCCTCCTGGGAGAGGGCCGGGGTGAGCGGATCCGGCCCAACATATTTTCGGGCCGGATCTATAAGCGGCATCCCGACAGCAAAGGCGGCGACTCGATCGCAAGGCAGTTGTGCCACCTTTGATCTGGATCATGCAGCCTCGGTCGGCCGCACCTAACATGATTTGTCTTCAATACCGAAGCTTGAGGTGGCCATGACCGCACTTGGCATGACTCAACCTGATTCCTCGGCTCGTCCTGATATCTCCAATAAAAACCGCCGGGCGGCAATGTTCTTTCTACTGGAGTACGACCATGCAGGGCACTCGGAACAATCAAGCCGCGCAGTCCGGCGCGGATCATCCGGACAATTCAACTCGGTGCCTGCTGGAGATGCTGCACCAGGCCATGCAATGGCCGGATGACAAATTCCACCGCTGCTACCAGCAATTGGTGGCTCAGATCGAATGCGATTGCCGGCGGCAGGAAGAGTGGCTGGAATTGCTGCCTTCGGCATTCTCCCGGCAACACCTCGAGGAACATGCGCGCATGCTGAGCGTCATGCACCATACCGCCCTTTGCGTAATGCAAGGTGATATCGCGACCGGTCGCTCCGCAATCTTCCTGCTGGTGGATTGGGTCCGCGTCCATGCCGAAACCATGGACAAGCCGTTAGCCGCCGCGATTCTGAACCAGCGTTCGCGTATCCGCCGTAGCGGCCGCCTGAGGAATGATCTGATTGATATCGGTTGAGACAACGGTGTAGCGGCAGATTGCATTTCCGTGAAAAAAATCATACGCCCGACCGGTTCCGCAAGTTAAAGCGCACCAACCTTCACAGTCAATGCTGGCGATTCCCGCCCAAAGCAGGGTAAGATACGGATCAGTTGCCTCGGAGAAATAACAAAAATCATGCTCCATCGCAATGCGGGTCGCAGCATGGGCTGCGGCATTGGAATTAAAGCGTTGTCATGTGAAGGAGACGCTGATGAATTTGCGCAATCTGCGTATCGGAATTCGACTGGGAGCCGGTTTTGCGGTTGTCCTAGGTCTGCTGATCCTTGTCGTTCTGGTAAGTACCTTCCTCAATTTCCAAAACAAGTCCGCGCTAAAGCAGGGACTCGAACGCGCCAATTTCAAGGGTGAACTTGTTGTCGACATGAAGAGCGCCCTGCTGCAAAGCGGCATCGCCATGCGCAACATGCTCGACATCAGCACCGTCGAGCAGCAGAAGGCACGCGTCGACGCGCAGAACAAGCTGTATGCCGAAACACAGGCAAAGCTGGTGAAGCTTCCCTTGTCAGATGCCGAGAAAGCCATCCTGACCGAGCTGGCCAATATGGAAAAGCGCATTGAGCCGCAATACAAGGTGGCGATCCGTCAGGCCGAAAATATGAATTCCGAAGGCGCCGCCTCGGTCATCACGAAATATATCGATCCGATGAACGCGAAGGCGATCAGCGAGATCGACAAGCTGCTCAGCATCCAGCGTGCCGCCGAGCGCAAGGTCATGCAGGAGTCGGAAGACGCCGACCGCGTGCTCATGCTTCTCCTTCTCGGGATCACGGTAGCCGCGGTTGCCATCGGCACGGCCATTTCCTGGCGTATCACCGGCAGCATCACCAAGCCGCTGACCAATGCCGTCACGCTGGCCAGCACGGTTGCCGCGGGCGATCTGACACTGAGGATCGCCCACCAGAGCAAGGACGAGATCGGCCAGCTGCTCGACGCCCTGGCAAGGATGAACGACAGCCTCAACAGTATCATCGGCAATGTGCGCAACACGACCGACACTATCGGCGGCGTTTCGCAGCAGCTTGCCGCCGGCAATTCCGATCTTTCCGCACGCACCGAATCGCAGGCCGGCTCGCTGGAAGAAACCGCATCCGCCATGGAAGAACTCACATCCACCGTGCGCCAGAATGCCGAGAACGCACGCCAGGCCAATACCCTGGTACAGTCGGCATCCGATGTCGCGGTACGCGGCGGCCGTGTCGTGGGCGATGTGGTTCAGACCATGAATTCGATCAAGGAAAGCTCGGGCAAGATCGTTGACATCATCAGCGTCATCGACGGCATCGCCTTCCAGACCAATATCCTTGCGTTGAATGCAGCGGTGGAAGCGGCGCGAGCCGGCGAACAGGGCAGGGGTTTCGCGGTGGTCGCTTCGGAAGTGCGAAATCTCGCGCAGCGTTCCGCATCGGCTGCAAAGGAAATCAAGTCGCTGATCGACGATTCCGTGGAAAAGGTCGACACCGGCAGCGTTCTCGTCGGCAATGCCGGTGCAACGATGGATGAAGTGGTCAGCAGCGTCAAGCGCGTGACAGATATCATGGCCGAAATCCTGGCTGCCAGCGAGGAGCAGAGTGCCGGCATCGAACAAGTCAGCAAGGCCGTCACTGAAATGGACAAGGTGACGCAGGAAAATGCGGCGCTGGTCGAGGAAGCCGCTGCCGCGGCCAGAACCATGCAGGAACGCGCCGGCAATCTCGCCGAAGCCGTCGGCGTCTTCAAGCTGCACTGATCTCGTTTCACAAGCAAGCCGGGGCCTTTCCAGGTGCCCGGCTTGTATTCCAACCTTCACTCTTCCCCCATACAAGCAAAAGCAGCGCCGGTGCCGACGAGCGCAGGCGAAAAAAAACCCGCAGGCTTTGCAGGCTGCGGGTTCAATCCAATTCAAGGAGAGTTGGAGGAGACAGGTGCAACTATAGCGCCGGTCGACTCGGCAGTCTGCTTTATTTCTCTTATATGAGGTATGCGATCCGGTTATATCGTTAACCGCGCAAGCCGCATGCCCGACGCCGCTGCAAGTGCAGGCATCTTTCCGCGCCATTCACTTGCGATCAGGCCGGCGCGGACGTTTCATGTCTCTCCCTCAGTGCCTTTTGTGCTAGCTCAAACGCAGCTACACAAATCGGTAGCAAATTTAACAGCATGTAGTCGGATAAATCGCCTATCCCGGCAATGGTGCTGCAATCGGGCCCAATCGTCGGACACTGATCGATTTGGCGTCAGCTGCGAACGACGCTTGGCTGAAGGTGATTTGAACCATCATGAACATTGATGATGAGCGCACGGCGTCACCCATGGCTGGTGACGCGCCCGAACGGCGGCGCCTGCATGCCAACCCGTCCGCAGACAAGGGGCCCAAGGATGCGCGTGACGGCATTGGCGATCCAGGCATCGGATCCTTTGCCAGGTTTCCGCTGCCGCCGCTGCCAACATTGCCACTGGACGCCAACCGGGAGTCGGCCTCCATCTCAAGCTACTTTCGATACAACCTGCCGGCCATACTGATCGTCTGCATTATCGCCGCGGCGATCGGCGTTGCCATCGGCTCCCATTTCGCCGCCGAGCCTGCGGGCCTGATATCGGAATCGAGGCCATACGACGCGTACCTGCAGGACCGGATGGACGAATCGCCCGCGATGCCTTCCGACACGCTCATACAGCGGATCGAGGAAATGCGAAGGATTGCCGCGGAAGATGGCATGGGTGATGTTGCCGGAATTGCCGCGACAGCGGGAACGGAGGGAACAGCGGGAACAGCGGAGACGGAAATAATTCAGGGCACCGCTCCTTCCCTCTCTGCGTCTCCTTCCACTTTCACCGCTCCCGTGGCGAAGCGCCCGGAACAAGGCATGGAGCAAGGCGCGGCCGCGAGGCAGCCGGCAACCGGGATTCGTTCGGGCGATCCCTGCACCGCCGCATCCATGGCACTTGCGCTTTGCGATCACCGGTAAATCATGTCTAGATGAATGGAAAGCCGTCCATGAAAATTCTTATGCTGATTGCGAGCCTGTTGCTGCTGGTGCTTCGTCCTGTACAAGCGCAAACGGAATTCAAGATCGTGACCGCCTCGGAGCGCGGCACCTATATTCAGATCGGCCGTGATCTGGCGAAGTGGGCAGCCCAGCCGGCAAAGATTGATCTCGATGTGCTGCCGTCGAAAGGCTCCTCGGAAAACGTGCAGCGCCTGCGTTTCGAGCCCGGCGTCAAGCTGGCGCTGGTGCAGTCGGACGTCTACCAGGCTTTCGTCGACCAGGCGGACAACGGCAATGCGGCGGCCGGGCGGCTGATCAGCCCGTTGCGCGTCGTACTGTCGCTGTACAACGAAGAAATATATTTCGTCACGCGGGCAGACTCGCCGCTGACCTATATCCATGAACTCAAGGACAAGAAGATCAATATCGGGCCGGTCGGCAGCGGTACCGCATTGAGCGCGACCACGCTCTACCGGATGATGTTTGGAACCGCGCTGCCGGAAGCCAACGCCAGCTATCTGTCCAATGAAGATGCGCTGCTCAGGCTAACCTCCGACAAGTCGCTCGATGCTGTGATCGTCGTCGCCGGCCAGCCGGCGAAGCTGTTCTCCGAGATGAAGCCGGAGGCGCGAAAGTACATCAAGCTGCTGAGGCTGGACGACAATGCGAAGGAGACCGCGCGCGCCGCGGCGACCTACTTTCCCGCCACGATCCGCACCGCCAGTTATCCGAACTGGATGTCGGAGGATGTGCCGACGCTGTCGGTTAAGGCATTCCTCGTCACTTACAACTACGGCAATGAAACCACCCAGACCAGCCTGAGGCAGTTCGCCGAGGCGCTTTGCGCCAACTTCGACAGCCTGCAGGCGGAAGGGCATCCGAAGTGGAAGGAGGTGCAGCTCGACATGCCGCCCCTGGGCAAGGGCTGGAAATACTTTGCACCGATGGAACGCACGCTGCGCGCCTGCATGGCGCAGCAGCGCACGCGCACCGTGCCCGCGTCCATGCAGGCGCCGATGAAGAAGGATTGCACACAGCAGGAGAAAGTGCTCGGACTGTGCCGGATGTAAGCCCGGCATGCCCGGATGCGTCCTTACCTTTGCTTGTCTTGTCCCGCCACCAGCGCGTAGCCCTACAGGCTCTGATCTTGCGTATTCCGGATTTTTCTCCCCGTCGATGACGCACCTGAATTCATGGCATTCGTTGTCGTCATGGTCGGCCTATCGGCTGGAGTGGCCGGCTGCGCCTGTCAGCGGACGTGCCTTTAATTGCACCGGAATGCTTTCCCGTTTCTTTCCCGCGGTTTCGATCACCAGGGTCAGCGGTATGGTGTCGCCTTCGCCCACCGGTTGGACGAGTCCCATCAGCATGATGTGATAGCCGCCGGGCTTGAGATCGACGGCCCGGCCTGCAGGGAGGGCGATGCCGTCAATCGGGCGCATTCTCATGACATTGTTCTCCATGGACATTTCATGGAGCTCAACCGTTTTCGCGACAGGGGACCGGACCTCGACGAGGCGAGCATCCTGCTGCGCGGTAATGCGCATGAATGCGCCGGTCGCCGCCTGCCTGGCGACGGTGGCGCGGACCCATGCGTCGTTGATGGCGACCTGGGCAAGCACAGGAGTGGATATTCCGGCCAGCATGGCTGCGGCTGCGATGAGTGAGAGCGATTTTTTCATGGTTGGATCTGGTTCTAAAATTGTTTTGCGACGTGGAACGCCAGCACGGGGCGGCGCTTGCCGCCGCTGCAGTTGCACAGGGCGAATCGTTAGGTGAGGTCGGTAAGGGAATGCCGGACAGGCAGCGCGACAAGCATGCGGCTTGAATCGCGCGATTCCTGTGTCATGCAGTCCGGGTGGCCGGCCGTTTCAGAACCGGTAAGGCGGTGCGCGCGGCTGCCCAGACGTCCAGACGAACAAGGGCCGGGGCGACTGATGGAAGAGAGAGGGCAGGGGGAAAAGATGAAGCGGCTGATATGCCGCCAGGTCAATTGCCGTTGGCATGCCGGGCGCGTCGCCCTGGAAACGGCAATACGTGCATTCTTCGCCGTGGGCATCGTGCTTGTCCTGGGGTACCCCACTTTTGTGCAGGTCGACCATGACGACAGGCTTTACCGGCGACGTAGTGCAGATTTCGGTCGGAATGGAAATGACCGTGGCGTTGCGCGCCATCGATGAATGAAATACCGACGGCAGCATCGACGCAAACAGGAGCGCAAGCCCTGTAATCCATGCGGCAAGATATCCTGTTCGTCGGTTGAACATCATGCTGGAATTTTAACATCGCACACTTGCGGATTCGGTGGCAGGCAAGGCTGAACACCCCATGGCATTTGATCGGCTTCAATGGCTGTGCCTGCACGGTTGCCGGAATGCGCAGCGATAATGCCTATCGCTCGGCGCTTATATACCGACTTTGCAATGTTTGCCAGAATGACGTTTCAATAACGAAGGAGAACGAGATGCCCGGGAAGATACCCGCTCTCATTGGATTGCTCGTGTGCGGCCATGCGTGGGCAGCGGAAGTTCACGTCGCAGTGGCGTCCAATTTCAGCGCGCCGATGAAAGCCATTGCCGCGCAGTTCGAGAGCGACACCGGCCACAAGGTATTGCTGAGCAGCGGGGCGACCGGCAAGTTCTATGCGCAGATCCGCAATGGCGCGCCCTTCGAACTGCTTCTCGCCGCGGATGATGAGGTGCCCGCCAGGCTGGAGGCCGAGAGCCTCGGCGTTGCGGGCAGCCGATTCACCTACGCCATCGGCAGGCTGGTGTTGTGGAGCGCCCGGCCCGACCTCATCGACAGCCGGGGCGAAATTCTGAAGAAGGCGGCATTCGAGCATTTATCAATCGCCAATCCGCGGCTTGCGCCCTACGGTGCGGCGGCGGTCGAGGTCATGAAGGCGCTCGACGTGTTCGCGGTCGTTGAGGGCAAGCTTGTCATCGGGGAAAACATCGCCCAGACCTATCAGTTCGTCCATGCCGGCAATGCGGCACTGGGTTTCGTGGCGATGTCCCAGGTGTACGAGGACGGCAAGCTCAAGTCAGGGTCCGCCTGGACCGTGCCTTCCCACCTTCACCAGCCGATCCGGCAGGATGCGGTTCTGCTGAAGAAAGGCAAGGACAATCCGGCGGCGCTGGAATTGGCCAGATTCCTGAAAGATCACAAGGCCAGGAGCACGATCAGGCGTTACGGCTACGAAGTGCAAGGCGGTTCGTAAGCAAATCCCGATTCGCCGCTCTTCGTTGTCGCTCAGACCTGTTCGGGTTGCGCGCTGGCATGCCGTGCAGCTTCCAGCAATTGTAGAAATTCTTCTTTCGGCATGGGCCGGGCCAGCAGGAAACCCTGCGTCTGGTCGCAGCGCAGTTCCTGCAGCACGTCGAGCTGCGCCCGGGTTTCGACGCCTTCGGCGACCACCTCCATCTCCAGCGCATGCGCAAGGCCGATGATGGCAGAGACGATCGAGCGGCTCCTGCCTTCTTCCCTGGTCAGCGTCTTGATGAATGCGCGGTCCACCTTCATCTGATGCACGCCGAAATCCTGCAGGTGGCTAAGGCTGGAATAGCCGGTGCCGAAGTCGTCGATCGCCAGCATGAAGCCGACCGACTTCAGCTTGTCGACGGTGCTGCGAGTTTCCTCCGCATTTTCCATGGCGGCGGATTCCGTAATCTCGAGCATCAGCATTTCTGGCGGAACGCCGTACCTGCCGGTGATGGTCAGGATATCCTGCACCAGGCTCGGCGAACGCAGCTGCACCAGAGAAAGGTTGATCGCGATGCGGATCATGGCATGGCCGGCGGCACGCCATTCGCTCAGTTCCCGGCAAACCTGTTCAATGACCCATTGACCGACGCTAATGATCTGGCCGGACTTCTCGGCGATGGGGATGAACTCCGCCGGCGATATCAGGCCCAGTTCCGGATGCTGCCAGCGCAGCAGCGCTTCCGCGCCCTGGATGCTGTTGTCGATGCAATTAAACTTCGGCTGGTAATGGAGGAAGAGCTGATTCTCACGTACGGCCGCCTGCAGGCCTTGCTGTATCGTCACCAGGCGCAGCGTGGCGACATTCATCTCCACCTCGAAGAAGCGGTAATTGTTGCGGCCGCTGGTCTTGACTTGGTACATCGCCGCATCGGCATGACTGAGCAGGGTGTCGATGTTGTCGCCGTCCCTGGGGAAAATGGCAATGCCAATGCTAGGCGACAATCCCATCTCGATGCCTGGCAGCTTGAAGCCGGTCTTGAAGCTTGACAGCAGCTTTTCCGCGATGCGCACCGCGGCCGTGTCGTCCGTTACGCCTTCCGCCAAGACAATGAATTCATCGCCGCCGAAGCGCGCCAGCATGTCGTCCTTGCGCATCACCGCTTGCAGCCGCTGCGCCAGATCCTTCAAGACCGCGTCGCCGATGTTGTGGCCGAAGGAGTCATTGATGGTCTTGAAACCATCGAGGTCGATGAAGAATACCGCAAAGGGTGTGCCGGACTGGCTGTTGTGTCTGGCAATCGCACTGTCGATGCGCTCGGCCAGCAGGACCCGGTTGGGCAGGCCGGTCAGGCCGTCATGCGTTGCCTGATGCTGCAGGCGCTTGACGAAGACATTGGTGCGCAGCTGCAGCCTGGCGTCGAGCACCGACAGGACCATCGTGATGGCCAGGATGCTCAGTGTCGTGCCGCCGACGGAAAGCGCCAGCCAGTTGGTGCTGATGCCGTTGGCCGCGCGGCAGATCGAATCGGTCGGAAACTTCGCGGCCGCCATGCCGGTGTAGTGCATGCCCGTGATCGCCAATCCCATCAGCAGCGCGGCTCCCAGGCGATGCAGCCACAGCAGTCCCGGCTGCGTCGTGCGCAGCGCATTGGCCAGCCATAGCGCCGCGATGGACGCGACGATCGCGATGAGCACGGAGGCAATCAGTATCGTGACGGTATAGTCGATCTCCGGCTGCATGCGCAACGCCGCCATGCCGGTGTAATGCATTGACGCGATGCCGAGGCCCATGAGCACGCCGCTGACCGTCATCCGGGCAAATGACAACTGGCCGCGCGTGACCAGATCGAGGGCGAAGTACGATACGCCGCATGCGATCAATAGCGAATAGAAGGTGATCGTTGGATCGTAGCCGAGCGGGATCGGCAGCGAAAACGACAGCATGCCGACAAAATGCATCGACCATATGCCCAGCCCCATCGCGATGGCGCCGCCGATGAGCCAGTACACGCGATAGGCGCTCTTGCCAAGCGCGGAAATGCGGCCTACCAGATCGAGCGTGGTATAGGAGGCAATCGTGGCGATGAACAGGGACGCAAACACCAGCGGATAACTGTACGAGCCTTGCAGCATGACTTCCATTCCAGATGAACTAAAAGGTTGATGGCATCCGCGGGCTGGTGGTATTGAAAAGCAGCGGCGACGACAGCCGGGCACGGCAAGGCCGGAGAGTTGTCACTGCAGGTCGGGAATTCCCGGGTACTGGCAAGACTGGAATGACCATCGGTCTTGCGGATGCTTTCGAACACGCGGCTTGTTCAATACAAGGCGCAGCGATCGAACGGCGGAGGCGGGGGCGTTCTGAAAGGCGCTGCTGATTTCCGTGCGGAAATAAGGAGGATAGCTGAATTCTGCAATCTCCGTCCATGACTTTTACAACGGTCGAGACAATTCGAGCAGGACGGGAAGAACTGCCTGCCTTGTCAACTCCATTCCACCGAGAGTGCGGCAATGATTGCGCCCGACGCGCCGGATGTCCATGAATCGCCGGCCTCGGGCCGCTGCGAAATACTGTCATGACTCGAGCAAACCTCGCACAGCAGGAACGCCACTTGAAAAACCGTCATCCTCCAGGTGATTGGAATTGCCGTCGCGTGTTGCTATTGACGCCGCGCCGCAGGCTCAACCAGCCACTATGCTTTCCTTGCCATGGAAAAACGTCTATGCTCCTGCCATCGGCACTGCGCAAACTGGTGCGGGCATAACGAGACATCGGGCAATCGGAGAAGATTTGGAGACCGAGAACAAGACCGATGAGGTCAGGAGCGCGTTAACGCAATTTCGCTTCCTCAAGGGCAGTCTTTGGCTGATCATTGGCTGGCCTGCGGCATGCATGCTGGTTGCCGCCGCGGTATGGATGCTGTCGCTGTCGCGGCTGGAGACAGAGCAAGACAGGAGCCGCGCGCAGGCATTCCGCGATGCCCGTTCACTGGCCAATTCCTACGCAGAACAGCTTTCCCGCAGTGCCGACCAGCTCGACCAGATCACGCTGACGCTCGCCTACTATTGGAAAAAGAGCAACGGCACCTTGCGTCTCGAAGACCAGGCCAGCCAGGGCCTGTATCCGTCCACCAACAATTTTTCACTCGGCATCGTGGACAAGCATGGCAAGGTGCTCACCGGCCTGCTCAAGCGCTCGGCTAACGTCGATCTGTCAGACCGGACCTACTTCAGGGCGCACCGGGACGGGAAGGTGTCCGGCCTGCAGATCACGCGAATCGATCACGGCCGCATCGTTGGCAAACCAATCGTGATTTTCAGCCGGGCGCTGACCGACAGCCAGGGCCGCTTCGACGGCATTGTCTATGCCGGCGTCGCCCCGGAGTTCCTTGCCTCCTTCTACGAGAAGGCATCCGAAGGTTCCAACGACGTACTGGCGGTACTCAACGACAAGGGCGACATCATTGCGATGAAGACCGGCAAGAACATTCGCCAGTACTCGCGCCTGTCGACAAGTCCTGCGGTTTTCCAGCGTTCGCAGGGCGTTCATGTGGCTCCGGCCGAGCGCTTTCTCGATCGCCGCTCGCGCATCGTCGCCTGGCAAAAGCTTGAGAAGTATGCGTTCGTCTCCGTGGTGGCGATGGCGGAGGAAGACGTGTATGCCACTTATGAAGCGCTGCGCCGGGATTACATGAGTCTTGCCGCGGGCGGCGTGTTTCTGTTGGCGCTGATCGGCATCGTGGGAAGCATCTTCATTGGACGGCTCGCGTGGCGCAAGCATCAGACGGCGATCATCACCGATACCTACCGCCTCGCGACCGAGGGTGCGCAGGAGGGATTCTTCATGGCGCGCGCGCTGTATGGAAGCGATCGACAGATTACCGATTTCGTCGTCGAGAACTGCAATGAGCGCGGCGCCCAAATGCTCGGCTTGGACAAGGAGCAGTTGCTGGAAGTGCGCTTCTCGCGGCTGTATTCGGGAAAGATGCAGGATCGCGTGATGCAGGTGTACCGCGATGCCATGCACAAGGGATTCCACCAGGATGAATTCCGCATGCAGGTCAACGGAGGCCATTTCTGGGTGCACCGTAGGCTGGTTCGTTCCGGCGACGGTATCGCCATCACCATGCGCGACATTACGCAAGGCAAGGAACATGAACGCACGCTGAGCGACCTGGCCAATCGCGATGCGCTGACCCAGCTCCCGAACCGGTATTGGCTTTCCCAGCACCTTCCGCGCCTGCTCGAGGAAGCGGGCCGGCAGCAAGCCTCGCTTGCGGTGCTTTATCTCGATCTCGATAATTTCAAGGACGTCAACAACTCCATGGGGCATTCGGCGGGCGACGACATCCTGAAGCAGGCGGGCCAGCGCATGCTCTCGGTGCTGCGCACCGGCGATCATGTGGTACGTCTCGGCGGCGATGAATTCACTATCGTGCTCGGCCAGGCGCAGACCCGGCAAGACGCCGCGGATGTCGCGGCACGCATCCTCAGCCTGCTGTCCGTTCCATTCCGGGTGACGGGCGGATTCGAATACACGATGCAGGCATCGGTCGGCGCGAGCCTGTTTCCCCAGGACGGCAAGACGATGGAGGCGCTGCTCAAGCATGCCGATACCGCGATGTATGTGGCGAAGAACAATGGCAAGGGACATTGCGCTTTCTACACGCCCGAGCAGACCGAGCGCATCGTCAACCGGATCGGCGCCGAACACGCGCTCCGGCATGCGATCGACAACCGCGAATTCCTGCTGCATTATCAGCCGCGCGTCAATGCCGCGACCGGGGAACTGACCAGCATGGAGGCGCTGGTGCGCTGGGCGCATCCCCTGCGCGGCATGGTGTCGCCGGGTGAATTCATTCCGCTGGCCGAAGAGACCGGGTTGATCGTGCAGATCGGCGAGATCGTGATCGACCAGGCTTGCGCGCAGATCGCTGCCTGGCAGAATCAGCAGCTGCAGGCGGTGCCGGTATCGGTCAATGTCTCGCCGAAGCAATTTGCCCATGCCGACCTGAAGTCGGTGCTGATGTCCAGCCTCGCGCGACACGGCGTCGCGCCGGAGCTGCTCGAACTTGAGATCACCGAGTCCTGTATGCTGCAGGACAGCCAGAAAGTCGCGCAGGACATCGATGCCATCAAATCCTGCGGCATACGCGTTGCAGTTGACGATTTCGGCACAGGTTACTCGTCGCTGGCGCAGCTGCAGCGGCTCGATCTCGATGTGCTGAAGGTGGATCAGGCATTCACCCGCGAGCTTGCCAACGGCGAGACCGGTGAAGCCTTCTTCATGACCATCGTGTCGATGGCGCATATCCTCGGCATGCATGTCGTGGCCGAAGGGGTGGAAACGACCGAGCAGCTCCAGGTGCTGCAGGCGCTCGGCTGCAATGAGGTGCAGGGCTATTTGATCTCGCGGCCGGTGCCGGCGGGAGAGGCGACCCATTTCCTGGTACGGCGCAAGCTGTTCCGGCATTTGCAATACGAAGAACCAGCCGGAACGCCGGCGCAGCTTTCCTGATGCATCCAGGCTGACTCAAATAAGCCGAAGCAAATAAGCCGAGGCAGTTGTCCCGAGCATCTTTCCGGCTTTTCCCGCGGCGTCTCGCCTGCGCCGCGGCGCACCTCATCTCAGCTCATCTCATTTCATGCCAGGGGCGCATCCTCGGCAAGCCGCATCTGCGGCGTAATCTGCCGCGGGTCCACGATCAGTTCCAGCACCGACGGCTTGCCGCTGGCGGCTGCCCGCGCGAAAGCTTCCGGAAACTCGTCATCCGATCGTACCTGTTCCGCATGGGCACCCATCGAGCGCGCCATGGCCGTCAGGTCCGGCGGTTCGATGGTGGTGGCGCTGATGCGGCCGGGGAAGCGCTTCTCCTGGTGCATGCGGATCGTGCCGTACATGCCGTTGTTGACAACGATCACGATGATGGCCGCATTGTTTTCCAGCGCGGTGACCACTTCCTGCGGATACATCAGGAAGCAGCCGTCGCCGGCGAAGCAGATCACGGTGCGCTCGGGATGGCGCAGCTTGGCCGCGATCGATGCGGGCAATCCGTACCCCATCGCGCCGCAGGTCGGAGCCAGTTCGGTGCGCGGCCGGCGGTACTGGTAAAAGCGGTGTACCCAGACGGTATAGTTGCCGGCGCCATTGGTCAGGATGGCATCGTCCGGCAGTGTCTTGTTGAGATGGTCCATCACGGAGGCCATGCTGACGCCCTGGTATTTCTCATGGCGCGCAGGCGGAACGATGAAGGCATCGTGTTCGGCGCGCGCGCCCTCGGTCCAGGCGGACCAGGCCGGCGCTCCCGACATTGAGGACGCCTGCAGGCCTGCCAGCATGGAAGCCGCCTGCGGCATGGAGGCAACCATGGCCAGGGCGGGCTGATAGACGCGGCCGAGTTCGCCCGCATCGGCATGGATATGGATCAGGCGCTGCGCCGGCTGCGGCGGCACCAGATGGGTATATCCATTGGTCGTGATATCGCCGAGCCGCGTGCCGACCGCCAGGATCAGGTCGGCCTGCTGCACGCGTGCGGCCAGCGCGGGATTGACGCCGAGGCTGAGGTGGCCGATGTAATGGCGGTCGCGGTTGTCGAACAGATCCTGGCGGCGGAAGGCGCAGGCCACCGGCAGGTTCCAGCGCTGTATGAAATCGGCGAAATCGCGTGTCGCCTGTTCATTCCAGCCGGTGCCGCCGAGTATGACCAGCGGCCGCTGCGCGGCCTGCAATTCCTGCAGCAGCAATGCACTGTCCTGCGGTGCGATCGCAGGCTGTGCCGGCCGGCACGCGGGCGCGTCTCCGATCTCCAGTATTTCCCCAAGGATGTCTTCAGGCAGTGAAATCACGACCGGGCCGGGTCGGCCGGTGGTGGCGCACACGAAGGCGCGTGCCATGATTTCCGGTATGCGCGCAGGATCATCGATTTCCGTCACCCACTTGGCCAGCGGTCCGAACATCTGCACATAGTCGACTTCCTGGAAAGCTTCCCGGCCGAGATGTTCGCGAGCGACCTGTCCGATGAACAGGATCATCGGTGTCGAGTCCTGGAACGCGATGTGCACGCCAATGCTCGCATGCGTCGCGCCCGGCCCCCTGGTGACGAAACACACGCCGGGCTTGCCGGTCAGCTTGCCGTCCGCTTCAGCCATGTTGGCCGCCGCGCCTTCGTGCTTGGTCACGACGGTTTCGATCTCGGGCACATCGACCAGCGCATCAAGCACATCGAGATAGCTTTCGCCGGGAACGCAGAAGATGCGTTCCACGCCTTGCAGCCGCAGCGCGTCTACAAGGACGCGTCCGCCCGAGCGTGGCGCCGGAGTTCCGCCGGCCAGGATAGGTTTCATTGCATGGGTGTCGGGATGGTTCATAAGTAGGCAGTAGAAAGTTGGCTGTGAGGGTTTGGGTACGGGCCGGACAGGTAGCGATAGCGTACTCCGCTGTCCGCATTGTTGCAAAAACCGGCAGCAGCTAGTGACTGCATTCCTGCATTTCTGCTATGTGAAAGATGCATGGCGGCGCTTGTCTTACAACATCGCATTTGGCGTATATTTTCTCCATTCCGGGCCACGATACCGGCGACTATAAAACTGGAGACACAATCATGAAGACAAGCAAGTATTTGTCGGCTTGGGCATGCGGCATCTTCTTGGCGGCTACGGCCTTGAATGCGTCGGCGCAGGAGAAATGGCCGTCCAGGAACATCTCGTATGTCGTTCCCTTCGCCGCCGGCGGCACAACCGACGTGCTGGGCCGCCTGATTGCCAGCAAACTGGGCCCGGCGCTCGGCACGGTGGTGGTTGTCGAAAACCGGCCTGGTGCCGGCGGCAACATCGGTTCGGATTTCGTTGCAAAGGCGGCACCCGATGGCCATACGCTGGTCGGCGGTACCATCAGCTCGCATTCGATCAATACCAGCCTGTATTCCAAGATGCCCTACGATCCGGTAAAGCACTTCCAGCCGGTAACGCTGATCGGCACCTTGCCGAATGTACTGGTGGTCAATGCCAACAGCCCGCATCGCAGCGTGCAGGACGTGATAGCTGCGGCCAAGGCCAAACCGGAATCCGTCAACTATGGGTCATCCGGCAACGGCACCTCCCAGCATCTGTCAGGCGCACTGTTCCAGTCCATTACCGGCACCAAGATGGTCCACGTGCCTTATAAAGGCAGCGCACCTGCGATGCAGGCGCTGATGGGCGGAGAAGTCGACCTGGTTTTCGAAAACATTCTCGCCGCCGTGCCGCTGATCCAGTCCGGCAAGATCCGGGCGCTCGGGGTCACTTCGGCCAAGCGGGCGTCGCAACTCCCCGATACGCCGGCGCTCGCGGAAGCTGGCGTGCCCGGCTATGAAATCGTGTCCTGGCAAGCGGTATTCGCGCCGGCCGGCACGCCGCAGCCGGTGGTGCAGCGCCTGTCCACGGAAATCGGGAAGATCATCCAGGACCCGGAGATCAAGGCCAGGCTGTCGGCGCTGGGCGTCGAGCCGTCGGGCGCGGGTCCGGCGGAACTTGGCAGCTTCCAGAAATCCGAAGTCGCCAAGTGGGCGCAACTCATCAAGAGCGCCAACATCAAGACGGAATGAACAGGAAGGAATCAACAAGGCGCGTGCCTCAAGTGCGCGTCGCATCCCCATCTAACGAATGAAGTTTATCCATGAGTGAATGTCTGATTCCAACCCCGGCACTGAGGCAATGGGTCATCGACCTCTGGCTGGCCGCCGGCTCGAGCCGGCAGGAAGCCGAACTGACGGCCGCGCACCTGGTCGGCGCCAATCTTGCCGGCCATGACTCCCACGGCGTCGGCATGGTGCCGCGCTACGTGAATTCCTGGCTGGCCAACGAGCTGCAGCTCAACCAGCATGCCGAGACCGTCACCGACGGCGGCACCATGCTGATGCTGGATGGCAGGCGCGGCATGGGCCAGGCAGTGACCCACGAAGCAATGGAACTGGCCATTGCCCGTGCGCGCGAACACGGCGTCTGCGTGATGGGCCTGCGCAATTCGCACCATCTGGGCAGGGTAGGGCACTGGGCGGAGCAGGCGGTGGCGGCGGGCATGATCTCGGTGCATTTCACCAACGCGGTGAGCAAGCCGATCGTCGCTCCGCATGGGGGCACGCAAGGCCGCTTCGTCACCAATCCGTTTACGGTCGGCGTGCCGGTCAAGGGCCGCGAGCCGGTGGTCCTCGATTTCGCCACCAGCGCCATCGCGCTGGGCAAGGTGCGCGTGGCGCACAACAAGAAAGTCAGCGTGCCGCCGGCATCCCTGCTCGACGCGCAAGGCCTGCCTACCGACGATCCCGGCGTGATGTTTCCGGCCGCCGGCGCGGCGCCGGGTGCGTTGCTGCCGTTCGGCGGCCACAAGGGCTATGCGCTGGCAATGGTGTGCGAACTGCTGGGCGCCGCGCTGGTCGGCGGCGAAACCACCCGTCCGCAGCACCTGACGATGAAGCATGCAATCTGGAACAACATGCTTGCCATCGTGTTCGATCCCGCCAGGATGGGGACCGGAGAAGTGTTCGGCGATGAATTCAATGCGTTCGTCGAATGGGTGAAGTCGGCGCCGCTGCAGCAGGGCAGCGATGCCATCCTGATGCCGGGCGAGCCGGAGAAAGCCATGCGCGCTGCGCGCGCGGATGCCGTGCCGATGGATGCGGAAACGCTCGCGCAGATGGATCAGTCCGCCGCCCTGGTGCGGGCACATCGCGGCACTGCGCCGGGACCGCTGTCCGAAATCGCAATGCGCTGAACCTTGCTCATTGATGGGTCTTAAGGAGGATCATCCGGCTGGAACGTCGAAGTGGAGCGGGATGCCTCGGCAAGTTCGGCGGAATGGATCAGCTCTGCGTCAGGCCAGTCTCCGGCAGTCACGCAGTCGACCACTTCGCCGCGTATGGTCTGGATGACGTTCCAGAGCTGCGCCACCGGCGGCCTGTTCTTGGCGGTCGCGATCGCGACGTCGCGCACTACTTCCGGATTGACGAGCCGCGCGGTGCGCAGGCGGCCCTGGGCCACCTCGGCGGCGACGGCGGCCAGCGGCAGGATGGTGCAGCCGCAACGCTCTTCCACCAGGCGCTTGGTGACGCTGGTCGAGCCGTCGCATTCAAGCGCGATGTTCAGCACGGCGCCGGCCCTGGATGCCAGTGATTCCGCCAGCAGGCGCAGGCCGTGCGGCGTGCTCGGCAAAATTAGCGGCAGCTCGCCCAGGCGGGCGGTATCGAAGGTGTCTCCTTCGTTCGCGTAATGCGCCGGCATGACCAGCCGCACCGGTTCCCGCAGCAGCATGTCTACCTTCAGGCCGCCGGCATGCGCGGGCATGTAGAGAATGGCGATGTCGATTTCACCGCTGGCAAGCCATTCAAGGATATGCGTGCCCAGTCCCTCCACGAAGCGTACCCGCGTCTCCGGGAACTGCGCCTTCAATGCGCGCCCCACGCGCCCGAACGACATCCGGGCAATCGTCGGCTGCGCAGCGATCACGACCTGGCGCGGCCCCTTCGACGCGAATCCATGCAAGGCATGGCGCGCCTGCTGCAGGCTGGCAGCCACCTGCCTGGCCTGTTCCAGCAGCACCATGCCTGCTTCCGTCAGAACCACTCCCCGCCCGCTGCGATGGAACAGTCGCGCATGATAGGCGCCTTCCAGACGCGCCATGTGCCGGCTCAGCGTCGAAGGATCG
The DNA here is from genome assembly GCF_035916955.1 of Noviherbaspirillum album. Taxonomy (NCBI): domain Bacteria; kingdom Pseudomonadati; phylum Pseudomonadota; class Betaproteobacteria; order Burkholderiales; family Oxalobacteraceae; genus Noviherbaspirillum; species Noviherbaspirillum album. The sequence continues at coordinate 173,818 of NZ_JAWIIV010000008.1, forward strand.
GTACCGAGTTCCAGCGCGGCGCGCGAAAAACTGCCGGTCGAGGCGACGCGGATGAAGTACTCAAGATCGTCGGAATTGATAGTCATGGAGCGTGCGGCATGGCGGCAATGGACAGGCACCATGATAGCCTGCATTGCCGCTCCGCTGCGCCTCACGCGGCATCAGCTTTCCACGCCGGCCGCTTCAGCTGCTTCAGTTGCTTGAGCGGCTTCAGACATGGCCGGAACCGGACGGGAAGATACTAGCTCCAGCGCAATATCGGAACGGGAATGAAAACGCCCATCCTTGTCGAGTCTCTTGACGGTCTCGTAGACCTTGTTCCTGCAGTCGTCGGCATTGGATGCAAATCCTGTCACGCACGCCAGGCGACCCGGGCCGCTGCCGATGCCATGGTCCTTCGATGTCCTTAAAATCGATCCGAAGCACATCACGTCTTCGCCCTGCGGGAAGGGAAAGTGCGCCGGCGTTTCGATCACGGTTTCGGGATAGCCTGGAGGCGCTACCGCAATGCTGATGGCGCATCCTTCACGCCATTTCAATCGCAAATCCTTCAAGCTGCCCTTCGCGGCTCGATTGACCACGTCCGAAAAATCGTCGTCGAGCAGCATGAGTATGGTTTCCGCTTCAGTGTCGCCCATGCGCGTGTTGTACTCGAGTACCCACGGGTCGCCCTGTCGGTCAACCATGATGCCGATATAAAGGAACCCGCGATACTGCAAGCCTTCCGCTTGCAAGCCGCGCATCGTCGGCAGCACGATCTGGTCCTTGATCTTGTTTTCAATGTCCGCGGTAAGCCACGGTACCGGGGAATAACTCCCCATGCCGCCGGTGTTCGGGCCTTCGTCGTTGTCGCGCACCCGCTTGTAATCCCTGACGGCGGCCAATGGAACCCAATCGGTTCCATCCATGAGAATGGTATAGCTGACCTCCCTGCCTGCAACAAATTCTTCAAGCACGACAGGCGGGCATTCTATGTCCTTTGCTCTCTGCGCAAGAAAGATGTCGGCGTACGCACTTGCGGCATCGATCTTGTTCATGGACACCACGGCGCTCTTGTCGCTCGAGATACGCAGGTCGGACTTGAGAACGACAGGGTAACTGGCGTCTTCCAGATACTTCTGGCACTCCAACGGGCTGGCACAGACAGAATGGCGCGGAGTGCGAATTCCATGCCTATGCATGAAGCTTTTGCCGAACAGCTTCGATCCTTCCAGAGCGGCAGCCGCCTGGGATGCGCCAAGAATCGCCAGTCCACTTTTCAAGAAGAGATCTGCGATTCCGGATTCCATGAACGAAGTGTCGCCCACGATGGTGCAATCTATCTGGTGGTCGAAGGCAAACTGCGCGAGCTCTTCATACGACCGTTCTGAAACGAAATGCACCTTTTCCGAAGCTCCCATGGCGACGTTGCCGGTATGGACGTATACCGCGTCCACCTTGGGCGATTGTGCAAGCTTCCATACAATCGCATGATCTCTGGCTTCATAGCCCACAATAAGATACCGTCTTGACATTGGTCTCGCTCTCATTTGATTTTTCGACGGGCAATCCCTCTCGCTGTCCGAATCGCATCAGGAAGCGGACCCGAGATTGGAAATCGTCTTGTTCAGGAGTAGCCGGCGGACGTCCGTCATGCCGCCAGCCATCTCGGTTTTTCGTTTTTAGACAGGTACTTGCGGAGGGGCTCCTTGCGGATCGCCAATCTTATCCGGGCTGATGCTCTGGCTGGAGGGATCATTACCTCCTCCCAAAGCCGCCTTCAGTTTTTGCTCTTCCTCCGGCGTCAGCGGCTCTCCTTTAGCAAGCTTTTCCAGGATCTTCTTCAGGTCCTCATCCAGGGAACTGCTTCCGGTTGATGAAGGCTTTTCCGCGCCGCCGGCCTTCTCGCCCTTCTCGGCCCCCTTTTCGCCTTTCTCGCCCTTCTCGCCCTTCTCGCCTTTCTCAGGTCCGCCTCCTAAACGTTCAGTGAGTTCGGCAACGGCATTTTTCTTGTCGATATCCGAGCCTGTCTTGGAAAGGTTGACAAGCTGATCGTTGCTCATCTTGTCGATCGCCTGCTGGCTCATCGAGCCGCCTTCCTGGAATCCTGGCACCTGACCGTTGCCGGTGCCTTGTACGCTAGGTGTACCCATATTCTTTTCCTTTCAAATCACAATTGGAATTGCTGCTCCTGCGCATGTTGGCAGTGACTATGGGTGGCGACGTGAAAGAAAATGGTTCCCGGGGAGAATAGGGCGGTACGGGAGACAACTCTGGCGTCGGCTTGAGGCAGGTTGTACGCGCCAATAAAAAAGGCGGCCCAAGGGCCGCCAAACTGCTTTCAGGAGTGTATTTTTGACCGGCTCAGTCCGGATCAGCGCTGCTGGATGCCTGCGCGGTTGCCGCTGCCGACCTGGTTGATGTAAGCCTGATGGCCATAGTTGCGCTGCGAAACAGAGGCGACATTGCGATCGTAACCGGTGCCGATCTGGTTGACATAGGCCAGGTGGCTATTGCCGGTCTGGCTTACCAGTGCGTAGTCGTTGAAACCGGCCTGGGTCACGTAAGCCTGATTGCCGCTGCCGTCCTGGCGAACGATGGCTTCCTGGTTATAGCCGGTCTGGAAGGTGATGGCATTGTTGTGCGAACCGTCCTGGGTGATGGATGCCGACAGGTTGCGGCCATATTGCTGCATCGCGGTCGCGCTGTTGTTGTTGCCTTCCTGGGACACGGTGGCACTGGACATGTCGGCATTTGCCTGCAGGACGCCCGCGCGGTTCTGGCTGCCGATCTGCGTCACGCTCGCAACGCTGGACTCGCTGCGCTGGATCTGCTCGATCATCGCGCTGTTGCTTGTGCCGAACTGATATACGTTAGCGTTGACATAGCTGCTGTTGTCCTGGCGCACGCGTGCATAGTTGTTGTCGATATCCTGGTGAATCGTTGCGCTCGAATAGCGGACGTCATCCTGTGTAATGGCGCCGTCGTTGCCCGAACCATGCTGCAGCACGGTGCCGGTCGTGCTGCGCGAATCGGTCTGGGTCAGCGCGGCGAGGTTGTTCGAGCCGATCTGTTCGATATAGGCCGTCACGTTGGTGTTGTCTTCCTGGCGGATGCCGCCGGTGCCATTTGCCTGATTGCCGGCGCGGTTGCCGTTGCCGACCTGGTTGGTGGTGGCAATTGCGCCGCTGTTGTCGATCTGCGAGGTGAAGGCGTTGTTGTCGACGCCTGTCTGGTTGATCGTTGCCACATCTGCGTGGGCTGCTGTAGTGCCGAAGGCGAGGGCGATGGCGAAGGCTGCGGATGTCATTGTGAATTTCATTGTAATTACCCTTTCGTTTTTGTGATGGGGGAGGCGAGTGTATGACTGAGTCAGCGCCCCTTATCGCTGGCTCATTGATGCATTCATGTTGTTCCCGTTAAGAGAGATGGATCCTTTCAGGCCGTTGCCCGCCTGCTGGATTTCCGCCTTGTTGTTGGCGCCGGATTGACTGACGAAGGCATTGTTTCCACTGCCGGCCTGCAGGATCACGGAGTCGTTCTGCCGGCCGTTCTGCGCGGCGGCGGCCAGATTGTTCGAGCCGCTCTGCATGATCAATGCGTTGTTGTCCATCCCCTGCTGCCAGAGCGATGCCTGATTACCCCGTCCCTGCTGATCGATGCGGGCATTGTTGGCGACTTCGCTCTGGCGTATCAATGCGCTGTTGGCGAGGCCGGACTGTGAAATGCCGGCGGTATTGCGGCTACCGGCCTGGTTGATGCCTGCGATGCTGCCGGCCGCGCCGGACAGGTCGAAATCCCCCCGTGGAAATTCACTGCCGGCAAGATCGCTCGCGGCGACCGCAAGCAGGGGAAGCAGGCAGGCAAGCGCGGCATAGATGTTGAACGGTTTCATTTCAGCGATTTCCTCTGTGATGCCGCCACGGCCACTCTGGCCGGCTCGACCCGTTCGCCCGCCCAGTCGGCGTCGCCACTCGAAGCTTCCACCAGTTCCATGTCTTTCGGGCTGAGGCGATGTTCCTGTTCAGCCAGATACTTCGCGAGCACCGGATTCGACATCTCGCCTTCGCTCTTGAGCGCCCAGGATTTGCTCTTGATCCCATTGGCGATCAGGTGAAGCACCGCCGCTTCGATCGCTTCGGCCACGCACATCTGGGCGGGTTCGTTGCGGGTCATGCCGGCTTCTATCTCCACCAGGTCCTTCACGTTGACGAACTTGAAGATGCTGGGACGGATCTCGTACGAATAAATGGTCTTGGTGGTGGAGATGCTGTGCAGGATCTCTCCGTTACGGCTATCGACCGTGCGAAGATTCACGGTGACCTGGTCGACACGGTACTGGGTCGACAAGCCGATGCCGAGATACTTCGCCCCCGCGCCGCCGGTGCGCACATTGCTCTCGTAAGCAACGACGCCGCCCTCGATCAGCAGGGATGCCGACAGCAGCGCGGGAACATTCGCCCTTGGCGTCTCGGCGGGCTGCGGCGTTTCGAGCGCGCGTATGATCTTGCGCTCGGTCAGCAGATTCTGAAGATTCTCGCGCTCCACCGGGATGAACCAGCCTGAATCCTTCAGAGTCTTGATGAGCAGCGAGGTGCTGCCCTGCGTCACTGCCGTGGAAAACGAGCTGTCAGGCGAGGGCTTGTACTGTCCGGTCTGATCCCGGAAGCCGTACACCGCGACGGCAATCTTGCCGGCAGGCGCGGGAAGGCGCGCCAGGTCGCGCGACATCGGCGTCGCGGGAGTCAGCTGCGCTTCGGCAGTCACGCCGGACGGCGGATGGCTGACGGCACAGCCGGATAACAGCAGCATGGCGGCGGCACAGATCGGGCCCACCAGGGTTTTGCGCGCACTCATTTGCCCACCATGAAGGAAGACGAGGCGCCGGTAACCTTGTCGGTCGTGGTCACGGTCAGGGAGCCGCCGCCCGAGTCGACCACATTGATACGAAAGTTGCCGGTCTCTATGGCGCCGGGCACGAGCTGGCCGTTGACAAGAATCTTCGAGGTTGCCGAGGAAGCCAGCTGGCTTAATACGGCCCGCTCCAGCGTTTCATTGAATTGCTTTAATGGATCCTGGCCCGCACCGCCAAGCCCGGAGGAATCCGCTTCCTTGTGCTTGGTGGTGGCCTGCGCCGATCCAAGCAGAACGCTTCCATAAAGGGGGCTTCCGCCGAACGACGGATTGATGGGAACGTAAACGAGTTCGGTGGCTTGTGCCGTAAGAGTGGAAAGGGCGGCAAGCGCGCAGCCGATCCCCACCATGCCTTTAATGCATGTCGGTTTCATGACTTCTCCCTGGTGATGCTTTTAAGCTTTTAGATTTCTTCTTTTGCAAGGTCGATGTCGACCAGTGTGGCTTGTTCTACTTCTGCATTGACAACTGCTTCCTGAACCACGGATGCGGCATCGTTGCCCATCCTCTTAATGTTTTCCCGCGACGGCGGAAGATTAGCCTGGAATACTTTCTTCTGACTGAATTCAATCCACACCAGGTTTCCCAGTCGTGCGGATGGCTGCTCCCTGACAATAACGATGACTCTCTCACTAAGCGGCGAATCGCGCCATGCGGAAGAAAAGTGGCGGAAGAAATCCTGTCCGCCTACCGTTACAGTCTGGTTAAGAACGACTCCCGAGCTCGGGTCCTGCGCGGGTTTCGCGGCGTCGGCGGCCTGCACCAGACACGGCCATGCTGCTGCAAATGCAATGGCGACGGCCTGTAGGCCAGCTCCTGCGCTGCGGATCATCACGCCTCCCTTGCGTTCTTAGTTATATCTCGTAACTTAAATTTACAATTAGTTACTTAGGTGATCCGTATAGTCACATTTCCAGCTGTAACCAAATTGACGAAAATCAGATCGGTTTCGTTTTCTAAAAGACAATTTTTTATTGCCTCAAGGCAAAATATTTAATAAATAATTACCTGGTTGAAATAGTGTATTAAAGCAATGCTTCATTCGGGATGGAGATCCAAAAGATATAAATAAAATTAATAATTAGGCTGAAATTCAAGATGCTTGAGTTGGCTTGGACAGATCCACCTCTATAGAGTGGAGAGGCTGGAAGGAATGAATGACTCTGACATGTCATGCACGTAAAGGGGCGGCGGTTCGCGCGGGAGGCGCCGATACGATATGTGATCGGCGTGCAAGACGCTTGTGTTCGTTCTTAATAATTAATTATTAAAATACATTTTGCCTTGCTAATGACATATATCTTCTTCTATTAAATTATTATTAATTAATAAATTAATTATGTGCGAATGAGTTCTCTGCTGCCTTCTGCTTTCTTGCATGCGGAAGGAAAGCCTGCCGCTGCCACTCATGAAGCGGGCGGTAAGCACTAGCGCTTCGAAGCGTTTGAAGCCGGTGCGGCGTCAGGCAGGATAATTTCGCGGTATTCCTGATAGATGCCGCCGCTTGAAACACTGCCGCTGACCGTTCCTTCGCCCAGGGTGCGTCGCCTGCACAATTCCTGGTCGGCTAGCGGCAATGCCTGGCAACGAGCAAGCGCATTGCGCTGATAGACCGCAGCATCTTCGACAGGCTGTCCCGACCGCATTTCCGCGTATGCGGCCGCTGCATCGCGCAGGCAGGCAGAACGTGATTCGGGTTCGGAAATCGATGCGCATGCGGCGCGCTCGGATTCGTAGCGCGAGGCCACAGGGTCGTGTTGGCCGGATTGAGCACCCGCGCTCAGGGCGGCGGCCAAACCGGACAGCGTCAGCAGGAAACGGAACTTGCGGCAAGACATGATGGCGACTCCCAGCCGTTAAGGATGATTCCAGTCCTATGGTAGTGCGCTTTCATGCCTTTGCCTTGACCTTCGCCATGTCTTCCAGCGTATGGCTCCCCGCAATGCCATATGCATCCAGCGCATCAGTTCACGGGGAGCATAAACCGGCCAACTTTCTTTGAGGTATCCTTTAGGTGCAGCGATCACTCCGCCTACGGCCTCGAAGCTGCCGCCGGGCATCAAGGATAGGCTGGCTTTCGCTCCCGAATCTGTTGAGCGGCGAACCATATGACAACCACTGAACAACGATTGGGGCAAAGCCTATGACACTCGACCTTCCACGCGGCACCAAAGCCGCGCTCCTCATCGCCGTCGCATCGGCGGTTGCCGGCTGTGCCGGACTGCAGCGGGAACAGCAGGCACAGCACGGTGCGCCGCTCAAGGAGGCTATCCATGCGGTCACATCTTCCAACCAACTGGTTAAATTCAACGCCGGTCAGCCCGGCAAAATCCTTTCCAGCCTGCCGCTCGCCGGCCTGCAGAAAGGCGAAGTCCTGCTTGGCATCGATTACAGGGTTGCGAAGGGCTGGCTGTACGGCTTGGGAAGCAGTGGCAGGCTCTACCGCATCAATACCGGCAATGGCGCCGTGACAATGGTAGGCAGCGCCCCGGTCGCGATCATGCCGACCGGCCCGGAGGTCGGTTTCGACTTCAATCCGACGGTCGATCGCATACGCGTGGTGAGCAACAGCAAGGGCGAAAACATGCGCCTGCATCCGGATACCGGTGCCGTGGTCGACGGCGATCCGAATGCGCCGGGAGTGCAGGTTGACGGTACGCTGTCCTATGCGCCGGGCGATACTCATGCGGGGAAGGTGCCGGCAATCGTGGCAGCGGGCTACAGCTACAACAAGCAGGATGAAAAGATCACAACGAATTTCGCGATCGATGCGCAGCACCGCGCACTGGTAACACAAGGCAGCCGGGAAGGCGTGTCGCCGGCGGTCTCGCCCAATACCGGCCGCCTGTACACGGTTGGCGCACTCGGCACCGGCCCGATGGAAAAAGTGTCTTTCGACATCGCCGATGTGTCGGGCGCCGCATTCATGGCGGCCAGCGGGCCGGGCGAGCCGCAATCCTCGTGGTACGTTATCAATCTTGACAACGGCAAGGCGACCCGGATCGGTACGATAGCCACAACGGAACGCGTCGTGGGATTCGCCGTCGAGCCCTGATCCTTCGCTGCGGCATAGCCGCATAACGTCATAACGGCATATGCACCTAGCGGGCGATCACCCTGGAACGCTTCACCTTCCGTTGCAGCTGCAGGATGCCGTAGATCAGCGCCTCGGCCGTCGGCGGGCAGCCGGGAACGTAGACGTCCACCGGAATGATGCGGTCGCAACCGCGCACGACCGAGTAGGAGTAGTGGTAGTATCCGCCCCCGTTGGCACAGGTGCCCATCGAGATCACGTATTTCGGCTCGGGCATCTGGTCATAGACCTTGCGCAGCGCCGGTGCCATCTTGTTGGTCAGCGTGCCGGCCACGATCATCAGGTCCGCCTGGCGAGGGCTGGCACGCGGCATGATGCCGAAGCGGTCCATGTCATAGCGCGATGCCGCCGCCTGCATCATCTCCACGGCGCAGCATGCCAGTCCGAATGACAGGTACCAGATGCTGTTGCTGCGCGCGCCGGCGAGAACCGCGTCAACGGAGGTCAGCAGGTAGCCGTCGGCTTCCAGCGAAGGAGCATTCATGTCGGTATCCTTTATCGAGATTGGAAACCTTAACCGCAATGCCGGGCAAAAGATTGTACCGACACGACATGCGGTGCGTCAGTCGAGAAAGGACGGCAGTTCCGACGAGTTAAACTGCCACAGGCTGTAGATGGAGCCTTCCTCTTGCCTCGCCTTTAGGAAGCGGCCCGGAGTGTCGCCGACGAACTGGCGGAAGTCTCGAATGAAATGCGCCTGGTCGACGTAATGAGCCTCCGCGGCGATGCGGGCCATGTTCAGGCTGGCCGGCGTGCCGGCCAGCAGTTGCGCAAGCACGGATGAGAAGCGGGCAAGCCGGCGGAAGTCGCGCAGCGGCATGCCATAGTTGACAAGGAAGCGGCGCTCCAGCTGGCGCGTGCCGAGCGACAGCTCGTCGGCAAGCGCGGCCGCCGGCAGCAGCAGCCGTTCCAGTGCGAGGGCAGGCAGTCCTCCATCGCGCCTGCGCCCGTCAAGCAGACATCGCAGCAGGAATTCCTCCGCTGTCCTGACGGCCGCACTCATCTGCGCCGCCTCGCGGAGCTCGTCCATCAGCTGCGCGGCGACGCCATGCGGCAGGGCATCTTCCAGATCGACGGTACGGTCGCAAAACAGGTTGGCCGGCAATCCGAAGCAGGCGGAGAAACCGGATGGCCGGAACGTGATGCCCACGAATCTGCTGCCGGCCTCCACATGAAACTTGCGGGGTGCCAGGCACGGTCCGGTAATGAAGGCCAGCGGCAGCGCCTCTTCCGATGACCGCCCGATCAATGCAGCCCGGCCGCGCAGGTAGATCACCAGCTGTACGTCAGGCGTGGCAGGCAGGTGGCTGCCCGTGCTGGAAAATTCCCCGAGCATGATGTTGCGCACATGAGGCCGCAGCGGCGGCGACGGCAGAACGACGTGACGCTTCATGTGTCCCGCATCTTCTGGTACTGCGGCAGCCGGTCGGCCAGGCTGACCCACCTCAGCCGGCTGCGGACATACGTATGGTCCCTGGGCGGAAGCCGATCCGGCTCATCAACGCTGGCGATGGTGACATCGATCTCGTCGGGCATGTCGCTGTTCTCGAAAGTGAGCTGGGTGCCGCAATGCGGACAGAAGCTGCGTGTGCCGCTGGCGGTCGACCGGAAGCGCGCGGGATTGCCGGCGACCAGGCGGAAACCGGGGCGCGGCACGCTGAACCAGGCCACCATGGGTGCTCCTGATGTGCGCCGGCAAATGTCGCAATGGCAGTTGGTCTCGTGGAAGGGGGTGCCATCTGCCTCATATCGCACTGCACCGCAGAAACATCCTCCGCTCAGCATGGAAGACTCGCGCTAACAGCGCCCGCGAAGGCAGCGGATTTCGCATGCAATCCGGCTATGCTTTGCGGAGAAGGCGGCGGCGATGTGCTACGGATTTGAAACCCTGCCATGTTCAGTCTCCTCGATATGCTGCGGTTGGGCCTCGGTGATGGGCCATGATGAAAGCGACTATGGAATTGTACACAAGCGCACACATGCGCTTTCCCGACTGCAGCGGCTCAAGATTTCTGCAATGCAATCATAAAAATCCGAAAGCCTTACTGAGAAGTAATGAATGAATTATTGCCGCAGGTTTGGAACAGGCGAGCGTCTTCTCATGCCGATAGGCTGATACAGCCTATAAATTCAAGGTCCTGGTGAGGCGTAGGCATGCAGGCCGCTTCCAATATTTTTTCAGCTGCTGCTTGTGAATCGAATTTCGTGTGCTAGTATTTTTCAAAGTTACCCGCGAGTAGATAAAATAAACGGCCGCGGGAAGCAGCCACAATTCGGAAGAAACATCGATGCACTGCATAAAAAGAGGAGACAAACTTGCAGGCAGTAGCGAATGATTCCATTCTCGACGTGCGCGGCGTCACGCTTCAGTTCGGCGGCGTCAAGGCGTTGAGCGACGTCAGCTTCAACGTTGCCGAAGGCAGCATCACTTCCGTAATCGGTCCTAACGGAGCGGGCAAGACTTCGGTGTTCAATACCATCTCCGGTTTCTACAAACCCGCCGCGGGCGACATCCTGTTCCGCGGCAAGAGCCTGTCAGGCATGGCGCCGCCGCAGAGGGCCGCACTCGGCCTGGCCCGTAGCTTCCAGAACATTGCGCTGTTTCGCGGCATGACAGTGCTCGACAATATCAAGCTGGGCCGGCACTGCCACCTGAAGACCGGTCCGCTCGGTGCGCTGTTCTTCACACCTCGCGCCCGCCGCGAGGAGGAGCGGCTGCGGCAGGAGATCGAGGAGCGCATCATTGACTTTCTGGAGATCGATCACATCCGCAAGGCGCCGGTGGCTTCGCTTTCCTATGGCTTGCAGAAGCGGGTCGAACTGGCGCGCGCGCTCGCAATGAAGCCCCAGATCCTGCTGCTCGATGAGCCGGTGGCCGGCATGAACCGCGAAGAAACCGAAGACATGGCTCGCTTCATCCTTGAGGTGCGGCGCGAGTGGGGCGTCACCATCCTGATGGTCGAGCATGACATGAGCATGGTGATGGACCTGTCGGATCATGTCGTGGTGCTCAACTTCGGCCAGGTGATCGCCAGCGGCATTCCCGCCGAGGTGCAGGCCAACCCGGAAGTAATCCGCGCCTACCTTGGCTCCGGCGACGTGCATGCGCTGCGCGCCAGGTACAAGCGTACGGCGCCCGCAAGCGAGAAGCCCGGCTTCCGGAGCGCGGCATGAATTTCGACTGGCTTTTTCTCCTGGAAATTTCGCTGGCCGGCCTCGGCACCGGCGGCCTCTACGGCTTGACCGGGCTGGCCTTCGTCATTATCTACAAGGCCACGCGCGTGGTTAACCTTGCGCTCGGCGACATGCTGATGGCGGGTGCCTATCTGTTCTTCGCCTTTTCCGCGGGCGCCGGTCTGCCGATCTGGCTGGCGGTGCCGGCGGCGCTGGCGGCCATGGGAGTTCTCGGCATGGTGCTGGAGCGCACGGTGATCCGGCCCATGCTGGGCGAATCGCCAATCGCATCCTTCATGGTGACGGTCGGTTTGTCATCGATACTCGTCGGTCTGGTGGAACTGATCTGGACCGCCGACCAGCGACGCTTGCCGGAATTCTTTCCCTCGGCGCCAATACGGCTCGGGGAAGCGTTTCTCGCGCCGAAGATCTTTTACGGTTTCTGGATAGCGGTCGCGCTGATTGCGATCGTGCTGCTGACCTTTCGTTACTGGCGCGGCGGCGTTGCGCTGCGCGCGACGGCGTCGGACCAGGCGGCCGCCTATTCGATGGGCATCAATGTGCCGCGCATGTTTTCGCTGGCCTGGAGTTTCGCGGCGGTGATCGCCGGCGTCGCTGGCATCGTAGTGGGCGCCATCGGCGGCATCTCGTCGACGATGGGCGTGTTCGGCCTGTCGGTGCTGGTGGTGGTGATCTTCGGCGGACTCGACAGCGTGGCAGGCGCGCTGGTCGGCGGCCTCATCATCGGCCTGATCGAAGCCTGGGCCGGCGCTTATCTCGGCGGCGAATACAAGCTGCTTGCCACCTTCATTCTGCTGGTCGCCATCCTGCTGATCCGGCCCTATGGCTTGTTCGGCACCCATGAAATCGAGAGGCTGTAATGCGCATCGGATCCGCCAAGGAAAGCTATGCCGCCGATGAAGCACTGTTCGACAGCGCCACGCAACGCGCCTGGTTCGTGCTGCTGCTCATCCTGCTTGTGGCATTTCCCTTTTTCGCCGGCGAATACTGGCTGTACCTGGCCTGCCTGGTGGCCATCAATATTGCCAGCACCACCGGCCTGAATCTGCTGACCGGCTATACCGGGCTGGTCAGCCTGGGACAGGCGGCCTTCATGGGGCTGGGAGCCTATACGGTCGCCATCCTGCAGATACGTTTTGGATCTCCCTTCCTGCTTAACCTGCTGGCTGGCGGCGTGGTGGCGATGATAGGCGGCATCATCGTCGGCCTGCCTTCGCTGCGGGTCAAGGGACTGTATCTGGCCATCGCCACCATCGCGGCGGGTTTCATTACCCACTTCGCCTTTTCGCACTGGGCCAGCCTGACTGGCGGCACCGGCGGCCTTGCGGTGCCACCAGCGCAATTCTTCGGATTCGCGCTCGACACCTCGTTCCGCCTGTACTGGATCATCATGCCGCTCACCGTCCTGATGCTGTTCGGCGCGGCCAATCTTTTCCGTACCCGCATCGGCCGCGCCTTCATCGCCATCCGCGACCGGGACATCTCTGCCGGCGTGCTCGGTATTCCGCTGCTGCGCTACAAGCTGATGTCGTTCGCACTGTCGTCGTTTTATGCCGGCGTGGCCGGCGGCATGTTCGCCTACTTCTTCCGCATCGTCACGCCCGAAAGCTTCCCGCTCATCATGTCGATCTTCTTTCTCGCCGCCGTCATCGTCGGCGGCATGGGCACGATATGCGGCGGCATTTTCGGCGCCGTGTTCATGACCATGGTGCCGGAGCTGCTCAAGATCGTCATCGGCTGGCTGCCGATCTCCAGCAATACCACCCTGATCCTGTCGCCGGTCCGCACCATCGTGTTCGGCCTGCTGATCGTTCTGTTCCTGATCTTCGAACCGCACGGACTGGCCGAAATCTGGCGCCGCGTCCGCCGCACTTTCCACCTGTGGCCATTCCGGACATAGGACATAACAAGAGGAGACGACACATGTTTGGAAACCCGATCAAGAAATGGCTTGCCGCGCTGGCAGCGGCCGGTACCTTGGGCTTCGCGGCGAATGCCTCGGCACAGCAGGGCGCCCAGCAGGGAGACATCGTGCTGGGCGGCTCGATCCCGATGACCGGCGTGTTCGCCTTCGCCGGCATCGGCATCGACGCCGGCATCAAGGACTACCTGAAGATCGTCAACGATGCCGGTGGCATCAAGGGACGCAAGATCCAGTATGTCCCGGAAGACACCGGCTACAAGGTCGATGTCTCGATGGCGGCGTTCAAGAAAATCACCAGCCAGCACAAGGTGAACCTCTACTATGCGGACTCGACCGGTTTCTCCAAGACCGTCAACCCCGAGCTCGAGCGAGCCGGCAACATGCTGATGACCGGCGCCTCCTTCGCCAAGGAACTCAACGACCCGCAGAAATATCCGCTGCAGTTCATGGTCGGCCCCGACTACACCGAGATGGTCGGCATTCTGCTCAATTACATCGCCAAGACCAAGCCGGGCGCGAAGGTGGCGCTGGTGTATTCCGATACCGAGTTCGGACGCGACCCGGTTGAAGGCACGCGCGCCGCCACCAAGAAGCTGGGGCTGAACCTGGTGAGTGAAATCGTGACGCCGCCGTCGAGCGTCGATGTATCCGCCGAAGTGATCAAGCTGCGCCGCGCCGATCCCGACTACACCATCTTCCACGGCTACGTTCTGGCGCCGATCCCGGAATTCATCAATCAGGCGAAATCCATGGGCATGAAGTCGGCCTTCATGGGGACTTTCTGGACCATGGACAATTCCACCGTGATGCGCATGGGCGATGCCGCCGACGGCTTTATGGGAGTGATGCCCTACCGCTACCACTACGATACCGAGGGCAAGTCGCCGATGATGGAAAAGATCCGGCAGATGCGCCCGGAATATCAGAGCACCGCCTACATGCAGGGCTTCCTCGCCGCCATGCTGATGACGGAAGCGGTCAAGCGCACGCTGGACGCCGGCAAGCCGCTGGACGGCAAGAACCTGAAGGCATCGCTGAACTCGATCCAGAATTTCGACACCGGCGGCATCATCGGCACGCCGATTTCGATCAAGGGCAATTCCATTCCGGTGGGCCGCATCTACAAGGCAGACATGAAGCAGAAGAAGATGCTGCCGGCGTCCGACTGGATCACGCTGGGCCAGTAAGCGAGCCAGAAAAACACCGGGAGCCGCGATGAGCATGGGAACAGGCGGGGACATGGTCCTCGAAGTCAACAATATCGAGGTGGTCTACAACAAGGCGGTGCAGGTGCTGCGCGGCCTGTCGCTTGCTGTCCCGCGCGGCAAGATCGTCGCGCTCCTCGGGAGCAACGGCGCCGGCAAATCGACCATGCTCAAGGCAATTTCGAACCTGCTGCCGCTGGAAGACGGCGCGGTCACGCGCGGCGAAGTGCGCTTCCAGGGCAGCGCCACCACCCATGCCCATCCGTTTGAACTGGTGCGCTCGGGCCTGTTCCATGTGATGGAAGGTCGGCGCGTGTTCGAGGATTTGAGTGTCGAGGAAAATCTCGTTGCCGCCAGCTATGCGCTTCAGGATGGCAAGAAGCCCGACTTCGACCTGGTGTATGAATATTTTCCGCGCCTGCATGAGCGGCGCAACGGTTTGGCCGGTTACCTGTCCGGCGGCGAGCAGCAGATGCTGGCCATCGGCCGCGCATTGATCGCGCAGCCCAAGCTGATGCTGCTCGACGAACCCTCGCTGGGTCTGTCGCCGGTGCTGGTGGAAACCATCTTCGACATCATCGCGCGCATCAATGCCGAACGCGGGGTGTCGATGCTGCTGGTGGAGCAGAATGCTTCGATCGCGCTTGCGGTCGCCGATTACGGCTACATCATGGAAACCGGCAAGGTCGTCATCGACGGCAGCGCGGAAAAGCTGGCGTCCGACCCCGATGTGCGCGAGTTCTATCTCGGCGTGGGAGCGGAGGGGACGACCAGGGGTTTCCGCGAACTAAAACATTACAAGCGCCGCAAGCGCTGGCTGTCCTGACATCAAGACATAGACATCGCGCCATGGAAACGATCGATTTCTCCAAAACCCAGCCGCAGATGCTGCGCGAACATGCCCGCCTGCGGCCGCACAGCGTCGCCATCCGCCAGAAGGAGTACGGCATCTGGCGGCCGCTGACCTGGAGCGTGTATTACCGCCGCGCGCGTCATATCGGCCTCGGCTACCGCGCACTCGGCCTGCCGCCCGGCGGGCATATCGCCGTGATTTCCGAAAACCGCACCGAATGGGTACTGTCGCAGCTCGGCGCCGGTCTGGTCGGCGGCGTCACCGTCGGCGTCTATCCGACCAGCCCGGTCAATGAAATCGCGTATGTACTGAATCATTCCGACGCGCAAATCATCATTTGCGAAGACCAGGAGCAGGCAGACAAGGTGCTCGAAGCCGGCGACCAGCTGCCCATGCTGAAGACCATCGTGGTCATCGAGAAGAAGGGCTTTGCCGATACCCGGGCGCGCGATCCGGCACGGGTCGTCAGCTTTGCCGAGCTTGAAAAACTGGGCCAGGCGCATGAGCGCGATCACGGCGAGCTGGTCGATCAATGCCTGGATGCCCAGGTGATGGACGATACCGCGCTGATCATTTATACCTCGGGCTCCACCGGCAAGCCCAAGGGCGCGATGATCAGCTATGCCAATATCGCCGCAATGGCGCCCGGCGTGATCGAACGCCTTGGATTGCGCCCGGATACCACCCACCTGTCCTATCTGCCGCTGTGCCATGTGGCCGAGCAGATGCTGACCGCCTTCGTGCCGCTGTACCTCGGTTCGCGGGTCGACTTCGGCGAATCGATCCGTACCGTGCAGGAAGACTTGCGCGAAGTCGCGCCCAGCATGTTCCTTGGCGTGCCGCGCATCTGGGAGAAGCTGCATTCCGCCATTTCGATCAAGATGCAGGAGTCCGGCGCCTTGCAGCAATGGCTGTTCACGCAGGGGATGCGCCATTGCCAGCCGTTCGCTGAAAAGGCAAGCCATCAGCGCGGCATACGCGAACGCACGCTCTACGGCCTGTATTACCTGCTGATCTTCCGGGCGCTGCAAAACTTCATCGGCTTGCGCCGTGCCCGCATCGCGCTGACCGGCGCGGCGCCGATCTCTCCCGCCATCGTGCAATTCTTCCGTACCATGGGAGTGCCGCTGATCGAGGTTTATGGCATGACCGAGTCGAGCGGCATGGTGCTCGGCCAGAGGGCGGATGCGGTCAGCCTCGGCAATGTCGGCGTGCCTACCGTCGGCGTCGAGGTCCGGCTGTCGGAGCAGGGCGAACTGCAATTGCGCGGGCCTGTGGTGTTCAAGGGCTACTACAAGAATCCGGAGGCTACGGCGGCAACCATCGTCGACGGCTGGCTGCATACCGGCGACGTGGTGCGAGAGGAAAACGGCGTGCTGAAGATCGTCGATCGACTCAAGGACATCATGATCACCGCCGGCGGCAAGAACCTGACGCCGTCGGAGATCGAAAATACGATGAAGGCCAGCCGTTACGTCAAGGAATGCATCGTGGTCGCCGATGCCCGCAAGTATGTTTCGGCGCTGATCCAGATCGATTATGATGCGGTGGCCCAATGGGCGGAAGCGCGCAATATTGCCTTTACCCATTTCCGTTCGCTGGTCGAAGCGCCGGAAGTGCGTGAGCTGATCCAGTCGGAAATAGACAGCGGCAATGCACGGCTGGCGCAGGTATCGCAGGTGCGCCGCTTTCATCTGCTGACCAAGGAACTCGATCACGACGATGGCGAAGTGACCGCCACCATGAAAGTGCGGCGCGCCAGCATCTACAAAACCTATGCGCAGGAAATCGAGGCCTTGTACGCCTGATGCCCTCCTTAACCGAAAACGGATTGATGACTTCAAGGAAAACAGCAGCAGTACCCAAGACCGGCGCGGCGGTAGCCGCCGGCAACACGGCGGTGGTATCGCCATGGAAGAAAACCCGGGACCTAGCCAGCGAACGTGAAGCCAAGCGCGACGCTGTGCTGCGCACCGCCGCGCAGATGTTCAACGAGAGAGGATTTCATGCCACCTCGCTCGATGAGGTGGCGGAACGCCTGCACATCACCAAGCCGACGCTGTACTACTACGTCAAGAACAAGGATGACATCCTGTTCCAGTGCGTCAGCCGCGGACTGGTCCTGCTGCAGGATGCCATACGCGAGGTCGCGCAATCGGGCGGCACCGCGAAGGACAAGCTGTTCGCGGCAATGCGCCAGTATGCGGAAATCGTGACCATGGATTTCGGCATGTGCGTAATCCGTGTCGGTGAAGATCCGCTGCCGCTCGAAAGCCGCAAGAAATTGCGTGCGATGAAGCGCCAACTCGACATGGAGTTCCGGCAGCTCATCCAGCAAGGCATAGAGGAAGGATCGATGGCGCCTTGCGATCCGAAAATGGCGGCATTCACGATTGCCGGCGCACTCAGCTGGATCGGACGCTGGTACTCGCCGGACGGGCCGCTGAGCGCCGATGACATCGCGCGCCAGATGATAGCGCTGCTGTCGCTGGGCGTGTGCCGTGCCGACCCGGCGCCGCTGAAGACGCCGAAGGCATTAAGGAAAGACAAGCAGAGCACACCGTTGCCGGCCCGCAAGCGAGCTGGAAAGGCGGCCTGAACACGGAGTCCAACCAGGAGACGAATCATGGCTCACGCAGACGGTCCCGTATTACTGAGGCGCGAAGGCGCCGTTGCCCAACTGGTGCTGAATCGGCCGCGCAATCACAATGCGCTCGATGTGGAGGCCGCTCAGGCGCTCCATGCCTGCTGCAGCGAGCTTTCCGGCGATCCGGGGGTGCGCGCCGTGATCATCCGGGGCGAGGGCGCGTCCTTCGGCGTGGGCGGGGATCTCGCCTCGCTGCGGCATGACGCGCCTGCCACCGCCATGGCGCTGATCGAACCGTTGCATGCATCAATCAAGATGCTGGCAGCGCTGGATGCGCCCGTCATCGCCAGCCTGCGCGGCAATGTGGCCGGGGGCAGCATGAGCCTGGCGATGGCTTGCGACCTGGCCATCGCGGCCGACGATGCGCGTTTCAATCTTGCCTATATCAATGTCGCGGCCAGCTGCGACCTGTCGGGTTCCTGGCACTTGCCGCGCCTGGTCGGCCTGCGCAACGCGATGGCGATTGCGCTGCTCGGGGAAAGTCTGGATGTCCGGGAAGCGTTACGCCTGGGCCTTGTGAACCGGGTCGTACCGGCGGCGGAACTGGATGCGGCAACCGATGCGCTGGCGAGCAGGATCGCCGCCGGACCGACCCTGGCCTACGGCAGGATGAAGCGCCTGATGCGGCAATCCTTCGACAACGACCTGCCGGCGCAGCTCGATGCGGAACGCGACAATTTCCGGGCAAGCGCATCGACCGAGGATTTTCGCGAGGCGCTGGATGCGTTTTTTGGGAAGCGGGCGCCACGGTTTGTCGGGCGATGATGCGTAAATATGGAAGCGTAACGAACAGGAACCCCTGCCCCTCTTCCGCGAGCGGGAGAGGGGCAGGGGTGAGGGCGGCTGCAATAGGACTTAGGGTCTTGGTAAATCCCCCATCCCGGCCCTGGCCCGCCTGATGGATAAAGAGCAATCCGGATCGAGTAAATGTTGAAAATATACTTTCTTAAATTGACAGACGAATCAAGGAACCAACATGCCTGAAGCCTATATCGTTGCCGCCGTCCGGACCGCCGGAGGAAAACGCGGCGGTCGCCTGTCCGGATGGCATCCGGTCGATCTCGCGGCCAAAGTATTGAATGAACTCGTGGACCGCAGCGGCATCGACCCCGCGCAGATCGACGACGTGATTATGGGTTGCGTCGGTCAGGCGGGCGAGCAATCCACCAATGTCGCCCGCAATGCGGTGCTGGCGTCTAAGCTGCCGGAGTCGGTGCCAGGCACCTCGGTCGACCGGCAGTGCGGTTCCTCGCAGCAGGCGCTGCATTTCGCCGCACAGGCAGTCATGTCGGGCACCATGGATGTGGTAATCGCGGCCGGCGTCGAAAGCATGAGCCGCGTACCGATGGGGTCGCCCTCCATCCTGCCGAGGAAGAACGGCATGGGTTACTACATGAGCCCGGCCATTCATGACCGTTACCCGGATGTGCCCGATTTCAGCCAGTTCATGGGCGCGGAAATGGTGGCGAAGAAATACGGCCTGGACAAGGAGGCTCTCGACGAGTATGCCTACCGCAGCCACCAGCGTGCCATCGCCGCCACGCGCGACGGGCATTTCAGCGAGGAGATCCTGCCGCTGGAAGTGCGCGCCGCCGACGGCAGCGCCGTCACCGCCGGCAACGAGATGCATGCCGTGGATGAAGGCATCCGTTTCGATGCAACGGTCGAAGGCATTGGGAGCGTCAAGCTGCTGCAGGAAGGCGGCGTGATCACTGCCGCCAATGCCAGCCAGATCTGCGACGGCGCAACCGGCGTGATGGTGGTCAGCGAAAGGGCCTTGAAGGCGCATGGACTGCAGCCGCTCGCCCGCATCCATCACATGAGCGTGCTGGGCCACGACCCGGTCATCATGCTGGAAGCGCCGATCCCGGCAACGCTGCGCGCCTTGCAGAAGGCCGGCATGAAAATCGACGATATCGACCTGTTCGAAGTCAATGAAGCCTTCGCGCCGATTCCGCTGGCATGGTTGCAAGCCACCGGCGCCGATCCCGAACGGCTCAACGTCAACGGCGGCGCAATCGCACTCGGCCATCCGCTCGGCGCTTCCGGCACCAAGCTGATGACGACGCTGTTGCATGCGCTGAAGCGGCGCAACAAGCGCTACGGCCTGCAGACCATGTGCGAAGGTGGCGGCATGGCGAATGTGACGATTGTCGAACGGCTGTAGGCGCTATGCCATGTTCGGATATCCGGCTTGAACGGAACATAAAGTCCAAGGAGGTGTGGTGAGCAGCGCGAGAGACATCGCCAGCACCTTCCTCCATGTCGGGGAATCTGGAAAGATCGATGAGATCCCGGTCTCGGAATCTTTCTGGTCCGACCTCGCGAACAATGCATTTCCCCAACTGGAGCAGGGCAGGCTGATGTCTGCCTTCACGTTCAGCGAGCCATGGTCCGCTTGGGAGCGTCATCCGGCGGGCGAGGAGCTGGTCCTGTTGATATCGGGCGCCGCCACGCTGGTACTGGAAGAAGCCGGCGTGGAGCGCGCGGTCAGCCTGAGCGCGCCCGGGGCCTATGTGCTGGTCCCGCGAAACGTCTGGCACACGGCAAGGACCAGCGAGCCGACGACGATGGTGTTTCTTACGCCGGGCGCCGGTACGGAACACAAGCCGGTAGCAAGGTAGACAACACGGCCGGTGTCTCTTGCCATTTTGCGTATTGACGCCATCCGTGAGACCGCTATAATGCCGGCTCGATTCCCTGATAGCTCAGCCGGTAGAGCGACGGACTGTTAATCCGCAGGTCCCTGGTTCGAGTCCAGGTCGGGGAGCCACGTGCCGCCTTAGCTCATTTGGTAGAGCAGTTGACTTGTAATCATCAGGTGGTCTGTTCGAATCAGACAGGCGGCACCAAGAACACTATACCGGTAGTACCGCATAAGGCCTCAAACCTAGTAAATACAAAGGTTTGAGGCCTTTTTGCATTTGAGCGGCGAAGTCGAAATGGTCCAGGTTCGATCAGGACCTTCATGGCAAAAACAACTTGAAAACAGCGCCGCGGGTAAGCACGCGATAGATATCGATTCCGATAAAAGTTGACTCCCTCGGGCGATACCTAGTGGGCGGCAAATGATTCAGCCTGATACCCAAGCCATGTCCCAAGTCGGCAAATTCCGCCGTGCCCGCCACTGTGCCGACGACATCTTCCGCCGTGACCTCACAAAGTCTGTCGCCGCCGGGATCTTCAACTGACCGACTGCCAGCACGACCCAAGGTCAAGTTCCGTGGGTGATTAAAGACAGCTGTCCCCGTTCTGTTAATCAATCTGGCAATTGATATATCTACAGAAAGTTTGAGTTTGATCAGTTTTGCATCCCATGAGTATGGGTTACATCAATCCCTTTGGGTTATTAAGATACTTCGATTATTTCGAAGCGGCGTGTAGAGGTGACAGGTGTCAAGCAGAGTCGGTGCGATGACAATTGCGCATGTTAACTCTACGCCGAAATCCCATAATGCAGACAATTCTAAAAAACATATTACGCCCCTTCGTTCCCGAGTTCGTAAAGGCATTGCGCAGGAGACAAAGCGCGCCTGTTGCACCATCGTTTTCCTCGTGGGAGCACCAACCTCCGTTGCCTGTCCCGCCCGGCCATACGCCAGATGGAATACTTCAAGCACTTGTGTCCATATCGATCGATGGCAGCAGGAAGGGCGAGTTGAGCGCATATGCTACAGCTGACCTGGAGCGGTTCCTGAGGACGCTTGACCTTGTTCCGAAGGGAGCCCGCAAAGCCCTGGAAATCGGAGCCAACCCGTATTTCAATACGCTTCTCATGCGCCAGTTTCGACCCGGGATCGATCTGACCTTGACGAATTACTTTAATGGCGACGTAAGCGTACAGCGCCAGGAGATTAATTTTTCGGGTTTCAACGGCGCGGAGGAGACGTTCAACGTCGACTTCCACAACATGAATATCGAATGTCATCCATTCCCATTCGAGGATGCCAGTTTCGATACCGTCGTGTTTTGCGAGGTCCTTGAACACATGACGAATGATCCGATGGCTGCATTGAGGGAAATCCATCGCGTGCTGGTGCCGGGCGGCACGCTAGTCCTCACAACGCCCAATGCAGCTCGTCTCGAAAACGTGGTCGCCTTTCTTGAGGGGCGGAATATCTATGACCCGTATTCCGCATATGGACCGTATGGACGCCATAATCGGGAGTACACAAGGCATGAGCTTCATCTCTTGCTGCAACATGCCGGATTCAAGGAAGAAGGCAGCTATACGGCAAATGTTCATCCCGACATTCCTTCCGCCCACATATCCCAGGAAGATCTGGCGATCCTTGGGAAAGTGAAGAACCGACAATACGATCTCGGGCAGTATCTCTTCACAAGATGGAGGAAAGACAGGGAATGCGAAGAACGGCTTCCGGGATGGCTATACCGGAGTTATCCCGAAGACCGAATCGCGATGTAGTGGTGCCGGACTCTTCGCGAGTCACGGTATCCGCCGTGCGATCAGGGAGCGTGGCGGAGGACTTGCTTGCCCCTCCGCCCGGTAACCGCCTACGTCTTCTCACGGCAGCGCTCGCTGTCGAGATACGGTGACCAACGAAGCTTCTCACGGGCACGACGGCATCAGCCTCCGCGACACATCGATCGCCGTCGAGTCATCCTGTCCGGCATTGTTGCGGGTGAACGTACAGCCGTAAGCCGGGTTGGCCACGACGGCAGGCGTGAGCACATCGTCGCCTGCCGGTTTCACGCCAGTCTGGTGCCAGGTCGCCATGGCCTGAAAGGCCTCCACCTGCTCGGCGACCGTGAAGTCGCAATGCCCGGGCGCGCGGATGGCCCGCTGCACCAGCCACTGGTCGCTGCCGTTGGCCTGGGCGCGGCGCTTGTAGATCTGCTCCATGCTGAACGGCACGAACAAATCGCCCAGCCCATGCAGCGTCACCACCGGCACATCGAACTGGCCGTTCACCTTCGGCACCCAGCGCAGGCCGACGGCGCGCGGCGGATTGGCGTCCGGCGCCGGGGTCACGCGCAGGATATTGGCATTCATTGCCTGCTCCGCGACGGATTGCGCGGGGTCGTCGTCGAGCTGATACACGAAGCTTCGCGTGTCGACCACGTTCCTGTTGAGCACGCCGTCGAGCGTGCCGTCGTTATTGAAGCGTCGCCATACGCCTTCCTGCAGCGGCTTGAGCCTGAAGCTGTCTTCGGCGATGGGGCGGGGGCCGCCGGTCAGGTTGACGAAGGCCGAACGCAGCTGGCGTCCCTTGTCGGTGAGTATCGATGGATACAGCACCCAGAGCTCCTTCTTGATGTCCTCTTCCTTGCTGTCGAAGTCGGCAACCGGATAGCTGGTCGCGGGCTGTCCGGCGATGTATTGCGCGGCGAGCTGGTAGGCGGTCGCATAATTGAAGAGTTCGGTATCGCCGACCACGCCGCACATTGCGACTGCGCCGTTGTACGCCACCTTGTTCCTGGCCGTTGCCATGGTCTCGCGCTCGACGGCGGCGGCGGCCACATGCCCGCCCATCGAGGCGCCGACGATGTACATGTTCCTCGGTGCCGCCAGAGGTCGATTGTTCTGCGCGGCGATGGTGGTGAATGCCAGCGCCAGCGCATTGGTGTCCTCGATGCCGGCCTGCGCGTCGTAGCCGTTCTTGCTGAAGCTCGATGCCGCCCAGGCGTAGCCGTTCTCGATCAGATAGCGGCGGATGGGAATATCGGAAACCTTCAACCCCGGATCCGTGCCCTCGTAGCCGTGCGCGTACATGACGAGGTGGCCATTCCAGTTGCGCGGCACCTCGATCCGGTAGCCGCTGCCGTTGAGCACGCCGGACCAGCGGTCAGTCTCCGCGGTCGTGCCCGCGAGCGGTCCGAAAGGCAGTGACGCCGGATCGAGCGTAAAGACGAGGGAGTCGTGCAGGCGGGTATCTCCGGAAGGCGGATTGGCGGCCGGCGCGGATGCGGCTGGCGGCGGGCTGGTGTTTCCGGCGGCCGGAGCATCGTTGTCGCTGCCGCCGCAGCCGGCCAGCAGCAGCGCCGCAGGCACGACTGCCTTGGCCATCACATGCGTGAAAGAGCGTGGAAGGAGGGAAGACTTGTTCATTGTTCTGCCTTTTTCTTGCTTGTCCGAATGGCGGGCACGAGATGTCTTGAGGCAAGACGAGGTGCGCAACGGCTGAGCTCAGGCTACGGCAATGTGGGCATAGTGCCGTCATTTGGGTCTTCTGGCAAAAGCAGCTGAAGGGAAACACCCGAAGCGCGACCGCTCGTGTAATTCAGGTATGTCCTATTGAGCGAATGCACGAGATTTCTATCCGCGAACTCGCGCCGTGCATGAGAACAATCAAATTTCGACAGAGAGGGTTCGTCTCGTCCTGGCACGTTGCACAAGGGTATGTAATGAAAGACAAATCCCGGCGAGGCCGGCAAATTTCGATTGACTTCGAAATATGATGGTCATAATATGACGTTCATCATATTAAATCCTCGAAGAGCTAGCAGATGTCCCAGCCCGCCAAGCCAAGCCGCAAGGAGCTTTCCCACGACCGCATTCTCGATGCGGCCTCTCGCGCGATCCGTCGGCACGGTTTCGACGGCGTCAGCGTGGCCGACGTGATGAAGGAGGCGGGCCTGACGCATGGCGGTTTCTACGCGCATTTCGGCACGCGCGAAGACATGGTGGCGGAAGCGATCGAATATGGCGCAAGGCAGAGTGCGGAGTCGCTGGACCGCGGTGTAGCCGCACGCTGCAGGCGCGGCGCCACGCCGTTTCGGGCGTTGGTCGAGTCCTATCTGTCCGAACCGCATATCGAGGCGAAGGAGGGCGGCTGCGTCGTCGCGGCGCTGGGTTCGGAAATGTCGCGCCAGACGCCCAAGGTGCATGAAGCCTCGGCGGCACGCATCACTGGACTTGTCAGGCGGATTGAAGCAACGCTGGCCCCGGAGGTTCCAAAAGAGCGAGCCATGGCCATTGCCGGCACCATGGTCGGCGCGCTGCAAATGGCGCGCGCACTGGGCGGCAGGCAAGGCAAGGACATGCTCGCCGCGAGCCGTGAAGCATTGCTGGAGCAGTACGACAAGGCTGATTCTTCGGCCACGCCGGACAAGAACGTGGAGTGACGCGTGGAGTGATGTGATGGCGTCCTGCCGCGACACATTTTTTTTTGCGCCATAAATATGATGATCATCATATTCAAATTTGCGGCTGGCGACCGGACCTGCCGCTTCGTGCTGCGGCTAATGGAAACCCAAAGGAAACGATATGAAACTGCAAGGAGCAACCGTATTGATCACCGGCGCCAATCGCGGGCTTGGGCTGGCATTCGCCCGCGAGGCGCTGGTACGCGGTGCGCGCAAGGTCTATGCCGCAGCCCGCGATCCGTCGCAGGTCACGCTGCCCGGCGTAACGCCGGTGCGCCTGGATGTGACGAAACCGGATGAAGTCGAGAATGCCGCGCGCGAATGCCCCGATGTGACCGTGGTCATCAACAACGCCGGCATCGCGGGCTTCGACAGCGTGACCGGGGCTGATGCGGAAGAAGTGCTCAACCGGTATTTCGAGACAAACGTACTGGGCGTTGCGAGGGTCAGCCGCGCATTTGCGCCCGTGCTCAAGCGCAACGGCGGCGGCGCGCTGCTGAATGTGCTCTCCGTTGCGAGCTGGAAAAGCTCGCCCATGCTCGGTGCCTATTCGGTATCGAAGGCTGCCGCATGGGGACTGACCAACGCCTTGCGCAACGACCTCAGGCTGCAGAACACCCAGGTGACCGGACTGCATGTGGGTTTGATCGATACCGATCTGACGCGCGACATCGATGCACCCAAGTCATCGCCGGACACCATCGTTTCACGCGCACTCGACGCGTTCGAGCAGGGTGCCGGCGAAGTGCTGGCAGATGACGTGACGCGCCAGGTGAAGCTTGGCCTGAGCCTTGAACCTGCCGTCTACCTCGGCTAACCAAACCTTGAGAACGCCATGACAACTCCACTCAACGCGGCCGTTCCTGCTGCTGCCGCCGCCGATACCGCTGACGTCGCCGCCGCACTGGCGCGCCCCTCGCCCTGGCCCACGTTCTGGATCGCCAGCATCTCGGTGCTTCTGGTTTCCATTGATACCACGGTGCTGTATGCCGCATTCGGCGCATTGCGACAGGCATTTCCCGCAGATTCGACGGCGAACCTGTCGTGGGTGCTCAATGCCTACACCGTCATTTATGCGGCAATGCTGATTCCCGCCGGCGGACTGGCCGATCTGCACGGGCGCAAGCGCATGTTCCTGCTCGGCACGGCGCTGTTTCTCATCGCGTCGGCTGCTTGCGGCGCCGCCGGCAGCGTGGCATCGCTGGTGGCGGCGCGCGTGCTGCAGGCGATCGGTGCAGCGCTGCTGACACCGGCTTCGCTGTCGCTCATTCTCGAGGCCTTTCCCAAGGAGAAGCGTGCAGTGGCGGTCAGCCTGTGGGGGGCGGTAGGTGGACTGGCGGCGGCCATCGGTCCCAGCGTCGGTTCGCTGATCGTCGACATGATGGGATGGTCCTGGGCGTTCTATATCAATCTGCCCTTCGGCGCCGTCTCGCTCGCGGCCGGCGTATATGTGCTCAAGGAATCGCGCGGCAACCCGGGCGTGGCGGGCAAGCGCTCGCTGGACCTGGTCGGCATGCTGCTGCTGGTCCTGAGCGTGGGCGGCATCGCATTGGCCATCACCCAGCTCGAATCGGGGACCTGGGCGCGGCGGAACGTGCTTGCCGTCGGCGCGGCTTCCATCGCCGGCCTGCTGGCATTCGTGGCCTGGGCGCGGGTTGCGAAACGGCCGCTGGTCGACCTGGCCCTGTTCCGCAACCGCACTTACAGCGCGGTCAATCTCGCCACGCTGTCATTCGCGATTGCCTTTGCCATGATGTTCTTCGCCTTCTTTTCCTACATGATGGAAATCTGGCATTACAGCCTGCCGATGGCCGGTATCGCGGTGACCCCCGGTCCGCTGATGGTGGTGCCCACCGCCATCGTCACCGGCCGCATCGCCGGGCGGATCGGCCACCGCAAGCCGCTCGTGATCGGCTCGCTGATCTATGCTTTCAGTGGCCTGTGGCTGGCGCTGGTGCCGGGCGTCGAGCCGCAATACCTGACGCACTGGCTGCCCGCGCTGATACTGAGCGGCATCGGCGTCGGCATGGTGCTGCCTTCACTGTCGGGCGCGGCCGCCGCCGGGCTGCCGCCGGAGCAGTACGCGGTCGGCAGCGCGGTCAATCAGGCCGTGCGGCAGATCGGATCGGTGATGGGCGTCGCGCTCACAGTCATGTTCCTCGGCCACGAGGAAGTCGTGCGTGCCGATTTCGCGACGCTCTACGGCATGCATGTCGCCCTGGCGCTGCTGACAGGCGCGCTGTGCCTGGGCGTCAATACCCGGCCGAAGACTTCCTGAGCGCTTCCTGACCGGCCCTGTCGCGGCTCAGTCGTGCGTGTCTCCGCTGTAATCGGTGGCCCGCATCGACGGCCGCTCGACGAAGCGCTCGTACCAGCGGGCCAGCCTGGGCCGCCCCGCCTTGAACTGCGCCACCGCGCGGAACTCGATCCAGCTCAGCGCGGTGGCCGCGGCAACCTGGCCGAGGTCGGGAGCGCCGTCGAGGGTGACATCCTCTTCGAGATAGTCGAAGGCGGCGTTCAGCTTCTCCAGCTGGCCGTCCGCATAGGTTTGCCAGCGCAGCGCCGGCGGCCGGCGCTCGGTGTCCCAGCGCGCAAGGATGCCCGCGTCGGCGATGCCCTGCGCCACCGCCTGCATGCGCAGGCACAGCCAGCGTGCGCGGCCTTCGGTCGGGAGATAGCGGCGACCGCGATGCAGGCCGTCGAGATATTCCGCGATGACGTTCGAATCGAACAGGGTCAAGCCGTTTGCACAGATGAGCACCGGTACCTTTCCGAGCGGGTTGACGCCGAATACCTCCTCGTTGCGATTTGTCGGACTGGTTTCATGATGAATGACGTCGATATCCTCGGCAATTCCGAGTTCGTGTGCCAGCACCAATACCTTGCGGGCATAGGGGGAATGCGTCTGATAGAAGAGTTTCATGGTCGCGGTCGAGGGTTGCAAAGCTGATGCATGAAATGTTAATGCGCAGCCATGTCAAAATTGGCTCTCAATCTGGTCTGCGGGCGCAATAAAATTGCGTTTGGAGCGGCAGCGGCAAGCCGATCGCTTCCTGACGAGGTTGGCATGCGGGTTCAAGCCATACTTTTCCCTGCCTGTTCGCGCCCGCGGCAATCTGTCCGGGATCCGCAGGCAGGTCAGGGTGAAACCGCTCTAACAATCAGCAATGCTCGATATGCAAGTTACTCAGCCGGCTTTCTTCCTCGCTGCGGGAAGCGTGTCGCCGGAACTGCGCAGCCATGAAACGATCAGCGCGCCGAGCGCCGCGGCGGAGGCGGCGGCCGACGAACGCTTGCGCAGCATGCCGTGCGCCAGCGCCTCGCCGGCGCCGATGATGCCGACACAGCGCAGGCGCAGTTCCTTGCGCGGCAGGCTGCAATAAGGCTGCAGCGCATTGCAGTAAAGCTCCACATAGCCGTCGAGCAGTTCCTGCTGAAACGATTCCATTTCCTCGTCCCCCTTGAGCGCCGCCGAAATCGCGTGCCATTCCGGCCCGGCGGAGCGGTAGCACCGCATGTAGGCTTCGCCCATGGTGCGTGCCACGTCCTCCAGGGTTTTCGGCGTCCTGTCGAGCGCTTCCAGCAGGACATTGACCTGCTTCTCGTCGATTCCGCGATACAGCGCGATCAGCAGTCCCGACCGTGTGCCGAAATGCTCATAGGCGATCGGCTTGCTGACGCCGGCGCGTTCGGCAAGGTAGCCCAGCGTCAGCACATCGGTCCCTTCTTCACGAACGATCTCGCGCGCGGTCTCGAGCAACTGGTCGCGCCGCAACTCCTTCGGCAATCGTTTGGCTACAGGCGCATTCATTGCGGCTACCTCGATTCATCGTCTGTCGGGAAGCCGGGAATTATATGCCATGCCAATACGCGCGGCCTCCTCAGAGCGTGCGAAGTTCGACACCCAGGCTGGTGAGCCGTTGCGTTACGTATGCCGCATCGAGCAGGCTTTCCGGCTGGTGCAGGCCGGGTGCGGCGGGCCCGCTGCCGCTTAATCCGAGCATGCGCTCGGCCGCCAGCGCGGCGCCATAGGCACTGAGGGCGGAGTAGGGATTCCGGTCGAGCATGCCGTAGCGCCTGAGCGCAGTCGCACCCGACCGCAGCTCCCCTTCGATTTCTATGACCACCTGGTGGGAAGGGCCGTCCTGTGCGGCGGATTCTTCGCGCACCGCCAGGTCCACCCGCACCGAGCGGGCGCCGGTGGCGGCGGACAGGCTGACCACATCCAGCAGCGGATAGGCCATGCCCGTTCGCGGCTTGCCGTCGATGTCGATGAAGCTGCGCTGAGCCTGTTGCGGGTCCAGCCATACATAATCGCCGTCCAGCCGGACGAGCGGCCGCAGGCCTTCGTTTTCCAGCCTGCCGATATCCTCCTGTGCCATCGGGCCGCCCAGATCGTCGGCATCGAGCAGCCCGCCAATGGCAATCGCCTGTACGCGGCGGAATTCGGCGGCGAAATGGAGCGTGGCCATCGCGGCCACTCCGCCGAGATATTGGCCGAGCAGCATGACGGCGCTCGCCTGCGGATGCTGTGCGAACAGTGCAACCTCCGGTCCCACGTCGGGCGTGAAGGAGGCGAACGAAATGTATGGCAGCTTGCGGTCCTGCGCGAACTTCATGCTGTTAAGCGTCGTGTCCCGAAGCAGGACCAGCACGCCGCTGTAGCCGTCCTGGGGGGACAGTCCGAGGTCGCGCCGTTCGAGGTCGATTGCCAGTGCCTGGGCATTGCCGGATTCACCGGCCAGCGCCGATGCTTTCTGCAGGTTTCTTGCGCCGATGGCAATCGGCAGGGCCGGCTGCAGCCGGCGCAATGCCTTGACGGCGCGGCTGCCGACGGCGCCGGTACCGCCGACGACCAGGAGAGGAGCCTTGTTGGTTGACATGGTTATTTTCTTTCCGGGAAGAGAATTGATGCGGATCAGTTGCGGGTCTCTATGCGCAAGCGCCAGTCAGGCGGCAAGGCGGATGCTTGCGCCGAACTGCTCCATGCGTTCGATCATGTAGGATGGCTCGATCAGCGTATCGGGCAGGTAAAGGCCGGCGGCCGGAGCCGCGCCTTTCAGGCCCGCGAGGCGCTCCATCATGAGTGCGACTCCAAGCGCGGTGAGCGGCGCCTGGCCTTCGGGATGCACGATTTCATGACGACTGCTCACGCTTTCCCCGCTGTGCGATGTTCCGGTGATCGTAATGATGATCTCCGTGGAAAACGGTGAGCCATGGCGGCGGGAGGCAGATTCGCCGACAGCAAGATCAAGCCGCACCGAGCGTGCATCGGTTGCCGCCGCTAGACTCATGATGTCGAGCGGGGAATACGGCTGCGAGTCAACCATGACGCCGTCGACGCTTTTGAACCGCCGGCCTTCGCGATCGGCGCGTATCCAGCGCCAGTGCCCGTTCTCCAGCACCGGCATGCTCGGCGATGCGGCGGTGATCCGATCGTAGTCAGCGTAGGCGGCCGGACCTCCCATGTCCTGCTCGTCCAGCAGGGCATCGATGCGTATGGATTCGATTGCCGAGAAGTCGCGTGCGAAATGCAGGGCGGGAAGCGTGGCGGCGCCCGCCAGCCATTGGCTTCCCATTACGAAAGCAATGCGGTCCGGCCGCTGCGTGAACTGCGCGACTTCCGGTGCAATCTCGAATGCGCCGCTGGAGATGCCGATATAGGGAACCCGGTGCTCCTGTGCGAAGCGCAATGCATTGAGCTGCGTATCCTTAACATGGACCGCCATCACCGAAAAAGCGCCGGAAGGCATGCCTAGGTCGGGCCGCTCCAGGTCGACTTTTACCGCGGAAGCATTGCCGAGGCTGCGGGCAAGCGACGCGGCCTTGTCCAGGTTGCGGCCGCCGATGCCGATATGCAGATCGGGATGCAGGCGCCGCAGTAGTCGGGCCGTGTACGATCCTACGATGCCCGACGCGCCGATAATGAGTGCGGAGGCGGTGTTTGATGTCATGGAAGTTGCTCCTTGGTCTTGAAATGAAAGGCATCTGAACGGAGCCCATCGGAGCTGATGGATACATGGAAAGCGCCATGCACATACTCCGTTAAGATACTCAATAAGCCGTATAAGCTACATAAGGTAACTTACGGAGGGTAGCTTAGCATGGTTTGAAACGTATGCAATGACCGGTGAACGCGGAGAAAGACTGGCCGGGCGGCATCGAAACGCCGCAAAGCCGCGCCGAGTAAGGGCTGCGGACCGGAAATGCCGATGTGCGGAGGATTGTTCCAATATTTGAATAGAGAACTCAGGAATACCGACTTCTTTGCGCACTGCCGGTGTGCTAACGTTCGACGGCAAGAAGGCTCCCGCATGCCTCGACAGGATTGTGCTTCAGTGCCTGTCAAGAATTGGTTCTTCAACGAAATGGCGGCGCCGATGCGCTGATGCGGGAACATTCGCTGCGCGGGCAAATGCCCGCCGCCAGACGTGTCCGCCGGCGCATCGGTCCATCCGATGATCGCTCCGGCGTTTCATTGCTTCAGCGTTTCAGCGTTTCTACATGAGGGCTTGCATGGAAGATCGGATCAGTTCCTTATTTCCGCATGAGCAGGCGGCATTGATCGATGCCCTGCGCAGGGACATCAGCAGCGAGGCGGAAAAAGCGCTTGCAGGCGGCGAGTGGGTCGGCTATCACCAGCGCAATGTGAAGATGGTGACCCGTATCCTGCGGCACTTGCAGGATAACGAGGTCCACGGGGGCCATTACCGCGACAGCGTGTACGCCCCCTTCTGACGTCTAGCCGTCGATGCGCTCCAGGTGTTGACGTATCAAGACGGCGGCCTGTTGCAGATGAGTCTCCAGCAGCCAGTGCCCGCTGTCGATGAAATGCAGATCGGCGCGGGGAAGGTCGCGCAGATACGCGCGGCCCGAGGCCTCGGGCATATAGCCGTCCTGGGGGCCCCACAGGATGAGGGTGGGCGGCTGGTGCTCTTTCAGATAAGCCTGATACTTCGGAAACCATGCCAGATTGTCTTTGAGCTGCTCCATGAGCTTGAGCATGATGCCTTCCCGCTGCGGCGTCATTTGCGACCATGACAATCGCCACAGATCGGGCGGTATGCGATCGGCCAGTTCGGGCCTGACCTCGCCGATGAACTCATGGCGGAAGCCTTCCTCGCTCACCGCCTGCCTCAGCTTCGCCCAAGTGTCTTCGTTCGGGTTGCGCCAATGTTGCTTCAGCCCGCCGTACTTCGGGCCCAGCACATCCTCGTAGATGTCGCCGTTCTGGATGATCAGGCCCCTGACACGTTCAGGCGCCCTGATCGCCAGGCGCAAGCCGATCTGCGAACCGTAGTCGTGGAGGTACAGCACATAGCTTGACACGCCGAGCTGCCGGGTAAATCGGTCAAGGAATTCGCAGTAGCCGTCGAAGCCGTAATTGAAGGAAGCCGGCGTATCGCTGTAGCCGAATCCCGGATAGTCGGGCGCCAGCAGGTGCCAGCGGTCGGACAGCAGCGGCATCAGGTTCCGGTATTGATACGACGAGCAGGGATAGCCGTGCGGCAGCAGCACGACCGGTGCGCCCGGCGTGCCGGCTTCACGGTAGAACACGCGCATGCCATCGAGCGATAGAAACTTGTGAGCAGTGGAAGCGGGCTGCGGTCGTCTGTTATCAGTAGAATTGGTCGGATGCATTTCGTCTTCTCCTTGATAATATTTCTGCAACGAGTCGAGTATGCAATTCCGATCACGCCCCAATCCATAAATTCCTTGTTTGGCGGCATCCGGTTTTGAATTCACCGTTCACATTTCTAAACAATCGCAATGTGTGGCTTTTGGACAAGCTGAAAAGCTGTTGCTTGTCTACCGGCTTCAAGATATGCGCAAGTATTGCGGAAACGAGTGATGATTCGGTCAGGCTTTTTCGCACCGCCTTTACGGCGCTTGACGGACATGCCTTCTTCAAAAGGCATGTCCGAATACAAAAGCCTTTCATGTGGCTGTCAAATTAACCGCCAGTGTAGGCAACCCGATAAATCACTCCATTGGTGTCGTCAGCAATGAGCAGCGAGCCATCGATATGCTGGGCAATGCCGGCAATACGCCCAAAATGGGCCTGATTATTATTGGTCAGCCAACTGCCCACGAAGTCTTCGAAACGCACGGGGCGGCCTTGGCTATCGTACTTGACGCGAATGACCTTGTAGCCGGCAGGCTCCGAACGGTTCCATGATCCGCGCATCGTGACGAAGGCGTCGTTGCGATACTCGGCAGGAAACTGCTCGCCGGTGTAGAACACCAGCCCGAGAGGCGACGCGTGAGCCGTATAAAGCTGGACGGGAGGGGTGGTTTTGGATGCATACTCCGCGAAAGTCATGCCGGGAGGCGCCTCTTCCGCCACATTGAACTTGCCGGATTCGAAGATGTACGGCCAGCCATAGTCGGCGCCTTCCTTGAGAAGATTCAATTCTTCTCGCTGCTGTTCATCGCCAAGCCAGTCGATGCCATGGTCAAACCCATACATCTCCTTCGTAAGCGGATGCCAGTCAAAGCCAATCGTGTTGCGCAGGCCCTTGGCAAAGATGCGCCGCCCCGAGCCATCGGTGTTTATTTGCACGATGGTTGCACTTTCCGGGTTGGGTTCATCGCAGGCATTGCAGGTGCTTCCAATGGACAAATAGAGCTTTTTGTCCGGACCGAAGCGAAGCGTGCGGTTGGGATGTTGCCCGGCGTCCGGCAGATCGCTATATAAAACCTTCAACTCGCTTAGTGTGCCGTCACCCTGTATGTCGGCGACATACAGTTCTCGAATGGCCGCAATGTAAAGCTTGCCATCCATGATTGCCAGTCCATGAAGATCCGCCGCGCGTGCCACTTCAATAGCCGCTCCGCCCTTGCCTGTACCTTGCGCATGGCGGAGCAAAGTCACCGTGCCTTTTTCTCTGTCGGAAACATACACGTCGCCGTTGGGTGCCACTGCCAGCATGCGCGGTTTGCCCATATTTTCCGCATACTTCGTGACCGCGAAACCGCCAGGCGCGCGCAAGGCCGATACGCGGGCGTCGGTAGCTTCCACCTTTGCGGGCCGAAAGACATTGCCCTCATATGTTGCCCTGGCGGGCTCGGCTGATTCTTGTGCAAAAGCCTGTGTCCCCGAGCCGAGGATGACAGCGACAACCAATCCGGAAAATGTTTTCATGATAGTAGAAGAAAAATGAAAGCCGGTTAGAACAGCTGAAGTAAAGATAGTGGCTTTCGGAGCATACGGAAAAAGTGTTCTTTTTGAGGCAGAACAAATCCATACACGGCATAGCGTCCGGCCGAACTTAACGATAGCTATCTGTTGCCGGAAGGCGTGGGATGTCTTTTCCCGAAAAGTGGAAAGTCACAGGTGGCAGGTGAACAAACTTAAGCCAATATCGTCAACTTTATATAGGCAGTCATTTCAATATAGAAAGCAGAGACGCTGGTGGCTATGTCGCCTTATGAATTCATGGCGGTAGATTCATGTCGGCGGATTAACGACTGAGGAAGCTGAAATGAGCGATGAAGGACGCAAGAAACTTGACAGGGCGTATGAAGGGCTCGAGCATGAAACGCCCGACAGGGTATCGCGCATGATTCGTTGGCTGCGTAGTCCCGCGTCGAAATGGATACGGCTGCCTTTAGGGATATTGCTCATCGCGGGCGGCGTCTTCGGCTTCCTGCCAGTGCTTGGTTTTGAGTTCATACCGCTCGGATTGCTGCTGATCGCGCAGGACGTCCCTTTCCTGCGCAAGCCGGTTGGAGAACTGACCCTCTGGCTTGAGCATCAATGGATTGCTCTCAAACACTGGTGGCAAAGCAGGCACCGTCATTAAGATGCTTGCGCACAATGTTCCCATGGTGCTCCGGACGCAGCTGCATGCAGCTGCGGCGAGGCAAGGCCATGCTTGCTTTCGCGCCGGAGTTTAGAGGGCGGCTAGCCACCATTTCATCGCAACAGTATGTGCTGTCCGGTCTGGTCTGATCTGTTACGAGACGAACGAAGATCCGCTACGCGCCGGTCTTGAGCACCACCTTTGTCCAGCCTTCCTCGCGGGCGTCGAAGCTAGCATAGCCCTCTGCCGCCTTATCAAGCGGCAGCTCATGCGAAACGATGAAAGACGGGTTCGCCTTTCCCTGCTGGATCAGATGCATGAGCTTCCGGTTATAGGCTTTGACATTCGCCTGGCCGGTACCCATGCGTTGCCCTTTGGTAAAGAAGGTCCCGAAATCGAACGCGAGCTTTCCCTGCTTCGCGAGTTCGTCCGACGCACCGGGGTCTTCCGGCATGAATACCCCGACCACGCCGATTCCGCCGGTAGCCTTCACCGACTTCACAAGGTTGTTCATGGTGAGATTCGGTACTTCATGGCCGGGGTGGTCATGGCATTGATAGCCGACGCATTCGCAGCCGCAGTCGGCGCCGCGTCCGTTGGTCAACTTCAGAACCTCGTCGACGCAAGACTCGTCAACTTTATTGATTGGAATGGCGCCGATTTTTTCCGCCAGTGCCAAGCGGTCTTCATGCATGTCCACGACCATGACCTTGGCGGCACCCTTGATCAGTGCCGAGTGCGCAGCCATTAGCCCGACGGGGCCCGCGCCGTAGATAACGACAGAATCGCCCGGTTTGACGCCGGCCAGTTCGGTAGCGTGGTAACCGGTGGGGAAGATATCCGATAGCATCACGTAGTCATTTTCTTTTTCCTCGGCATCCGGCGGCAGCACCAGGCAATTGAAGTCGGCATAGGGCACCCGCAGATATTCGGCCTGGCCTCCGCTGTAGGGACCCATTTCGGCATAGCCATAGGCAGCGCCGGCGTTGCCTGGATTGGCGATCAGGCAGAAAGCGGTCTGGCCGCGCTCGCAGTTTTCGCAGAAGCCGCAGGAGATGTTGAACGGCAGGCACACCCGGTCTCCCACCTTCACGCGTTCCACCGCACTGCCAGCCTCGATCACGATGCCCAGGTTTTCGTGGCCGAGAATCTTGCCTGCTTCCACGCTGGTGCGCCCTTCGTACATATGCAGGTCGGAGCCGCAAATGTTCGAAGTTGTGATCTTGACGAGCACATCGGTCGGTTTCTCAATCTTGGCATCCGGCACATTGTTGATCACCACGTCGCGCGGTCCTTTGTAAACGAGAGCTTTCATCGGCGTGTCCTTTCATTGGGGAAGGCTGAACCTGACCGGGCTGTTGGCCGCTCAGAACGAGCTAGGTACATCATGCGCGAACCGTGCTTCCGGGAAGGGCCTTGATGCCGTTGACGAATCGAACCAGGTCGCGACTGCGATTGAACTTCTTACCACCGCTATGAATGACTGACCAAGGCAAAGTTCATTGAGAATTTGATCATTCGCTTGCGGATGCGGCGACCTTAAAGGAAGTGATGGCAGTGTGAAATTTTCAGGAAAGCTTTCGGCGTTCGGGATGTAAAAGTCGAAAGTAATTAGCAGCGGCACTTTCATACAAGGGACCTCGGTTGTTGCTCGAAACTGTTGCCGGCTTAGCGGCTGCGATGATCTGCGCGGCCGTTCGATCACCGAAATCAGGATGTGGCGCGATGCTTGGCAATTATCTATATGGTGAATTGAATGCCGGAAATGACTTGCCCACGTCACTATAATGAAGGCTACGTTCAGCTGAAAACTTTGCGCTAGGCGGGTTGACGCGCAAAATTTCATCGCATACGATGCAGCTTATTCACCAAATGGTGAATAAGAATTGGATCTGAGCTGTATTTCGTGCAATATTCCCCGACAACAATTATCTGGAGACATCATGAAATCCGTTCGCATGATTGGCCTCGCCGCCCTGGCTGCGGCAGCAGGCCTGGTTCATCTGCCATCCGCCGCCCGGGGTGCCGCTTACCCGACCAAACCGATCCGCGTGGTCGTTCCCTTTACCGCAGGCAGCACCACTGACGTAATCGCGCGCTCCATCACCGACAAGCTAAGCGCCAGCCTCGGCCAGCAGTTCATCGTCGAAAACCGCGGCGGCGCGGGCGGCACGCTCGGCGCCGGGCAGGTTGCGAATGCGGCGCCGGACGGCTATACCATCCTGATCCATTCCTCGTCCCACACGGTCAGCCCTTCAACCTATCTGAAGCTGCCATTCGACACGATCAACGACTTCGCCGGTGTCACGCCGATCGTCACCTTGCCCAATGCGCTGGTGGTGTCGCCGTCGAAGAACATGAAAACGCTCAAGGACCTGCTCGACCAGGCCAAGGCCAAGCCGGGACAGCTGAACTATGCGTCGGCCGGGCAGGGCAGCGCGACGCACTTGAACGCCGAAAAGTTCAGGACCCAGGCGAAGATCGACGCAATGCACATTCCCTTCAAGGGATCGCCGGAAGCGGTCACCGAAGTCATGGGAGGCCGTGTCGACTATTACTTCTCGCCGATCGCCCCGGTGCTGTCGCATATCCGGGACGGCCGCCTGGTGGCGCTGGCAGTTGGATCGCCTAAGCGCTCGACCGCGCTGCCCAACGTGCCGACCACCAGCGAAGCCGGTGTACCCAATTCGGAATTCAACTTCTGGATCGGCATGCTGGTGCCGGCAAAGACGCCGAAGGATATCGTCAACAAGCTCAACGCCGAGGTGCAGAAGGCGCTGGCCTCGGATGATGTCAAGGAGCGTTTTGCCAAGCTGGGCGCGGAGTCCTGGACCATGACACCGGACCAGTTCGACCGCTACATCAAGGACGACATTGCCGCCAATGCTAAGCTGGTCAAGGAAGCCGGCATTTCGCCGCAGTAAAGCAGCGCCATCAGGAATCCCAATACAAGCAAGCCAAGGAATCAAGCCATGACAACGCAAAGACTAGGACTCATCATGCACGGCGTCACGGGACGCATGGGCATGAACCAGCATCTCATCCGTTCCATCGTCGCCATCCGCAACCAGGGCGGCGTGGTCCTGTCCAACGGCGACAGGGTGATGCCAGATCCCATCCTGATCGGACGCAACGCGGACAAGATCGAGGCGCTGGCGAAGGCCCACAACATTGCCCGCTGGGGCACCAACCTGGACGAAGCAATGGCCAGCAAGGAAGACAGCATCTTTTTCGACGCCGGCACCACGCAGATGCGTCCGACCCTGCTGGCGCAGGCCATCCGCGCAGGCAAGCATGTCTATTGCGAAAAGCCGATCGCAACCAATCTCAACGAAGCGGTCGAAATCTGCCGGCTCGCGCAAAGCTCGGGCCTCAAGCACGGCGCGGTGCAGGACAAGCTGTTCCTGCCCGGCCTGCGCAAGCTCGACATGCTGCGCCAATCCGGCTTCTTCGGCCGCATGCTGGCGGTGCGCATCGAGTTCGGCTACTGGGTATTCGAAGGCGACCTGCAGCCGATACAGCGGCCGTCCTGGAACTACCGCAAGGAAGACGGCGGCGGCATGATCCTCGACATGATGTGCCACTGGCGTTATGTGCTCGACAACCTGTTCGGCGAAGTAAAGTCGGTGTCCTGTCTGGGCGCCACGCATATCCCGAAGCGCTGGGACGAGAGCGGCAAGCCCTACGAGGCAACCGCCGACGATGCCGCTTATGCCACGCTGGAACTGAAGGGGCACAACGGCGAACCCGTCATCGCACAGGTCAACAGTTCATGGGCCACCCGCGTCAAGCGCGACGACCTGGTCACTTTCCATGTCGACGGCACCCATGGTTCCGCAGTCGCCACGCTGACCGAATGCCGCTCGCAGTCACGCGTGAACACGCCGCGCCCGGTGTGGAATCCCGACCAGAAACAGACCATGGCATTCACCGAGCAATGGCAGGACGTGCCCGATACCCAGGTCTACGACAACGGCTTCAAGGTACAGTGGGAACAGTTCATCCGCCATGTGGCTGAAGACGCTCCCTACCGCTATACGCTGCCGGAAGGCGCCAAGGGCGTGCAGCTCGTCGAGAATGCCTTGCAGAGCTGGAAAGAGCGGCGCTGGGTCGATGTGGCGCCGCTGCCGGTTTGAGATTTGAAAGGCATTATTGGTGACGGTATGCGAACAGGTGACTATCGTTTTTACAGCTAGTTAAAAAGCTCCTCCCCCTTCAAGGGGGAGGTCGGGTGGGGGATGGGTTTTATCGGCACGCAATGCAGCAGCTGAGACCCATCCTCACCCCAACACTCTCCTTGAAGGAGAGGGAGCAGCAGAGAACGTCTGGACCGCCTGGCGCTCCACAATCATCGGCAACCATAGCAACCCATCTGCAAACTTCAGAAACCATCAGCAATCTTTGACGGGCTGAATTTACACTCCATTCAAGGACCAACATGAGCCTGACCCTGCAACTGCCTCTTGAAGACGGACGCCTGCAACGCTACGCGCTGAGCCAGCGGACGCCCGTCGAGCCCCCTGCCAAGCCGGCATTCAACCGCATCGCCTATTCCGCAGCCCACGTGGTCGCCAATCCGCTTGCGCCAGTCGATCCCTGGCTGGAAGCCGCGATCGATTGGGATGCCACCATCGCTTACCGCCGCCGCCTCTGGTCCATGGGACTGGGCGTGGCCGAGGCGATGGATACCGCGCAGCGCGGCATGGGCCTGGACTGGAATACCTCGCTGGAACTCATCCGCCGCTCGCTGGATGCGGCACGTGATTTTCCCGGCGCGCTGGTCGCGTCCGGCTGCGGCACCGATCACCTGACGCCGGATGCCGCGCGCAGCGTCGACGACGTCATCCGCGCCTACGAGGAGCAGATGGCCGCCATCGAAAAGCTGGGCGGCAAACTCATCCTGATGGCCAGCCGCGCGCTGGTGCGGGTGGCAAGCGGACCGGAGGACTACGAAAAAGTCTACGGCCGGCTGCTGCAGCAGGCGAAGCAGCCGGTGGTCCTGCACTGGCTGGGCGACATGTTCGATCCCGCGCTTGCCGGGTACTGGGGCACGACCGACCTGGACCGCGCGATGGACACCGCGCTCGGCATCATTGCAGCCAATGCGGACAAGGTGGACGGCATCAAGATTTCGCTGCTGGACAAGGACAAGGAAATCGCGATGCGCCGGCGCCTGCCCGCGGGCGTGCGCATGTACACCGGCGACGATTTCAACTATGCGGAGCTGATCGCCGGAGACGGCGAAGGCGCGCAGCCGAATCACCAGCAGAGCGATGCGCTGCTCGGCATCTTCGATGCGATCGCGCCGGCGGCCAGTGCCGCTCTGGCCGCGCTGGCGCAAGGGAATCTGAACCGTTTCCATGAGATTCTTGCGCCCACGGTGCCCCTGTCACGCCATATCTTCAAGTCGCCCACCCGCTTCTACAAGACCGGCGTGGTGTTCATGGCATGGATTAACGGCCATCAGGATCATTTCACGATGGTGGGCGGCCAGCAAAGCACCCGCTCGCTGCCGCATTTCGCCGAACTGTTCCGCCTGGCCGATGCGGCCGGCCTCATCGAGCAGCCCGAACTGGCGGCGCGGCGCATGAAGCACTTGCTGGCGCTGCATGGAATCGAGGGCTGACATGCGCGACTTTTCCCAGGATCATCGCTGGCTCTCGATCAATACGGCAACCGTGCGCGCGCAATGGAAGCTCGATGCCATCATCGACGAATGCGCGCGGCGCGGCATCACTGCCATCTCGCCCTGGCGAGACCAAGTCGCCGCGGTCGGCCTCGATCGCATCGCTGCGCAGGTGCGCAGCACGGGCATGAAACTGTCGGGCTACTGCCGCGGCGGCATGTTTCCCGCATCGACGCCGGAAGGGCGCCGTCTTGCGCTGGATGACAACCGGCGGGCGGTGGACGAGGCCAAGACCCTCGATGCCGCCTGCCTGGTGTTGGTGGTCGGCGGGCTGCCCGGTGCGCTCCAGGGCAAGGCCGAGCACAAGGATATCGCCGCCGCGCGCAATGACGTGCGGGACGGCATCGCGGCTACGTTGGAATATGCCCGCCAGGTTGGCATGCCGCTGGCAATCGAACCCCTGCATCCGATGTATGCCGGCGACCGGGCCTGCGTCAATACCATGGAGCAGGCGCTCGACCTGTGCGACCAGCTAGATCCGCAGCGTTCGGGCGCGCTCGGCGTCGCCGTGGACGTGTATCACGTATGGTGGGATCCCAAGCTCGAAGAGCAGATCCGCCGCGCAGGCAGGGAAAGATTGCTCGCCTTCCATGTCTGCGACTGGCTGCTGCCCACCCGCGACCTGCTCAACGACCGCGGCATGATGGGCGACGGCGTCATCGACATTCCCCGCATACGCGGCTGGGTGGAGCAGGCGGGATTTGCTGGCTACAGCGAAGTGGAAATTTTTTCCTCGGAAACCTGGTGGAAGCGCGACGGCGGCGAAGTGCTCGATACTTGCATCGCGCGTCATCGCAGCGCGGTTTGAAGCATCCTGCGCGGCTTCATCCAAAAACGTTTCCCGCTGAACGGTTTCTTGCCGTCGGATGCAAGGCATTGTTAGGACAGTCCTTATACAGGGATAATGACTGCAATTGAGGATCGGAACCACGCAATGACAGACAAGGAAACCAGCGCCGGCATGGCGGAGGACGCACCGAAGGAGACGCCGCCGGATACCGCGGCCGTCACCGGGCGCAATCCGGTGCGCACCCGCCAGGCCATTATCGAAGCGGCAACCGAGGAATTTTCCACGCTCGGCCTGGGCGGCGCGCGCATTGATGCGATCGCGGCGCGCGCCGGGCTGAACAAGCGCCTGCTTTACTATTATTTCGGCAACAAGGAAGCCCTGTTCCAGGCGGTGCTCGAGCGCGCGTATGAAAACATCCGTTCTGCCGAGCATGGCCTGCAACTGGATGAAGTCGATCCGGTCGAGGCGATCAGGCGTCTGGTGTCCTTCACGTGGCATTACTATATTCAGCATCCCGAATTCATCACGCTGCTCAACAGCGAAAACCTGCACCAGGCTTCCCACCTGAAGAAATCGCAGCGGATCCGCGAATTGAACTCACCGCTAATCGACACCCTGCACCGTGTGCTCGAACGCGGCCGCGCCGAAGGACTGTTCCGGGCCGGGGTCGACCCGCTCCAGCTGTATATCTCGATTGCCGGCCTGTCCTTCTTCTACCTGTCCAACCGGCACACCCTGTCCGCGGTATTCGGGCGAGATCTCAGGCAGCCGAAAGCCGAGGCGGAACGGCTGTCGCACATGACCGAGCTGGTGCTCGGCTATCTGCTGCGCTGATCCGGGTTAATTCTGATCCGTCAGGAATGGCAAGGCGCGCGCAATCAGCAGTTCAGGCGCCTCCTCGGGAATGTAGTGGCCGCAGGGAAGCGCTTCGCCGCTGACATCGGCGGCGACGTTGCGCCATTCCTGCAAGGGTTCGAAGCAGCGATGAACCACGCCCTGCTGTCCCCACAGAACGAGCAGCGGCATTTGGAGCCTGCGGCCCTGGTCAATGTCAGCCCGGTCATGTTCAAGATCGACTCCGGCGGAGGCCCGGTAATCTTCGCACAATCCTTGGGCAGCCCCGGGAAGCGAGAGGCAGCGCGTGTATTCCTGCAATGCGCGCGGATCGAACGGCGCCAATCCTGCGCTCCTGCGTCCCATCACGTCCCGGATATATGCCGCGGGATCGGCCTCGATCAGCCGTTCGGGAAGCGGGGCGGGCTGGATCAGAAAGAACCAGTGCCAGTAGGCGCGGGCAAACGCCTCCGTGGTTTTCGAGTACATGGCCAGGGTCGGGGCGATGTCCAGCAGCACCATCCGCCGCACGGCGTCGGGGTGGTCTGCCGCCAGCCGGTGGGCGACGCGCGCACCCCGGTCGTGGGCCATCACGTGAAATTGCGCAAAGCCCAGCGACTGCATGACGTGCAGCATGTCTCCGGCCATGGCGCGCTTGCTGTAATTGGCGTGCCCGCTCTCTCCCGCGGGCTTCGAAGAATCTCCATAGCCGCGCAGATCGCATGCAACGATGGTGAAATGCTTGCCCAGGGCCGGCGCGACGCGGTGCCAGATGGCATGTGTCTGCGGATGGCCGTGCAGCAGCAGCAGCGGGGGACCGTCCCCGCCGATGACCGCATGTATTTTCACTTCGGACGAAACCTCTATGTCCACCGAACGAAATCCGGGAAAGAGCTGGTTGCTTGCCATGGTTGCTTCGTGATGACAATAAATGAAGGTTGGACAATTTAGCGCTTCGAACCTTTAGTCGGAGCTTCGAAGGTCCGTCCTAGTGTACCTCTGGCAGGCGATCAATCCTGGCACGCGCGGCAGATGCCACGTCCTTCAACCAGGGATTGGCTTCCTGCCACCGGCTTGCGAACGCCTTGATGGCCGGCAGGTGCAGCAGCGACGCGCCAAGCATGTCGAGCCCGTTCATGAACATCTGCCGATGGCGGC
This sequence comes from Noviherbaspirillum album, assembly GCF_035916955.1. NCBI lineage: Bacteria > Pseudomonadati > Pseudomonadota > Betaproteobacteria > Burkholderiales > Oxalobacteraceae > Noviherbaspirillum > Noviherbaspirillum album. Next base: position 217,010 of record NZ_JAWIIV010000008.1, read on the forward strand.
CGCTCAGCGAGAAGCCGGCCCTGACCGTCGCGCTGGAAAGCTGGAGATTCTCGACGTCGATGCGCACCTGCATCGGCGACGCGGAAGAGGATGCTTCCTCAAGGAGGCGCCGCAGGTCGTCTTCCGAAACCGTGGCCAGCAGCAGGCCGTTGTTCATCGCATTTGAATAAAAAATTTCGCCGAAGCTCGACGCGATGATAGCGCGCACTCCAAACTGTTGCAGTCCCCAGACCGCGTGTTCCCGGCTGGAACCGCATCCGAAGTTCGCGCCGCCCAGGATGACGGGCGCGCGCGCATATGCGGGCTGGTTGAGGATGAAATCCTTGCGCGGGGACCCGTGTTCGTCGAAGCGCAGGTCGTAAAGCACGCCGCGGTCCAGTCCCGCCTTGTCGATGCCGCGCAGGAATTGCTTGGGCATGATCTGGTCGGTGTCCAGGTTGGCGATGGGAAGCGGCGCCGCGATTCCCTCGATGATGGTGTTCTTATCCATGATGTGCCGAATTTTCCAAAAGCTTTCTGACGTCGGTGATTTTTCCGGTGACCGCGGCGGCGGCGGCCATTGCGGGGCTCATCAGGTGGGTGATGGCACCCCGGCCCTGGCGGCCCTCGAAATTCCGGTTCGTGGTGGAGGCGCAGCGTACGCCCGGCGCAAGCACGTCGTCATTCATGGCAAGACACATGGAGCAGCCGGGCTTGCGCCATTCGAATCCGGCCGCCACGAGTTTTGCAGCGAGTCCCTCCTGTTCCGCCTGATCCCTGACGGCCCCCGAACCGGGAACCACCATCGCCCGCACTCCGGGGGCCACCGTGCGGCCGGCGATTACGTCGACGACGGCGCGCAAGTCCTCGATGCGGCCGTTCGTGCAGGAACCGATGAACACATGCTGGATTTCGATGCCTTCGATCGGCATGCCGCTCGTCATCTTCGTGTACTGCAATGCCCTGGCATCCGAAGCATCCCGGGCCGCTGGAACCAGGTCCGTTATGGCCACCGCCTGATCCGGGCTGGTGCCCCAGGTAACCGTTGGAACCAGGCTGGATGCGTCGAAGCGATGCTCGGCGTCGAAGCTTGCTTCCGGATCGCTCTTCAGGCCGCGCCATTGGGAGAATGCGCTGTCGCGCAGCCGTTCGTCGTTCGCAAGGTCCGGGCAATGGGCCAGCACATACTGCAGCGTTGTGTCGTCCGGCGCGATCAGCGCACCCCGGGCTCCCGCCTCCACGGCCATATTGCAGAGCGTGAAGCGCGCCTCGGTGCTAAGCGATGCAATCGCGGACCCGCAGAATTCGACGACGTAGCCGCGCGCGCCCTGTGCGCCGATCCGTGCGATCACCATGAGCACCAGGTCCTTTGCCGTTGTCCCGGCCGGGAGCTTGCCGTCGATGCGAATCCGCATGTCCTTTGCCAGCCGGTACACCAGTGTCTGCGTCGCCAGCAGGTGCTCGACTTCCGTGGTGCCGATGCCGAAGCCGAGAGCGCCCAAGGCGCCGTAGGTGGTGGTGTGGCTGTCACCGCAGATGACGACCATGCCCGGCCTGATCATGCCATGCTCGGGTGCGATGACATGCTCGATGCCCTGCCAATGGTCGTTGGTGTCGAACAGGGGAATGCCGTGCCTGTCGCAGTTGCGCTTGAGGTTGCTTGCCTGAAGCGCGGAGTCCGCGTTCTTGATGATGCGAAACCTGTCCGGGTGGGTCGGAATGATGTGGCTGACGGTGGCCACGTTCTGTCCCGGATACAAGGTTTTCAATCCGCGTTCGTCCAGCCCGGCGAAGGCTTGCGGACTGGTGTACTCGTTCATCAGGTGCAGGTCGGCATACAGCAGGACATTGTCTTCGTCCAGTTGCACGACCGTGTGCGAGTCCACCAGCTTTCTGTAAAGGGTTTTGCTCATTTGGAGTTGTAGTAGGGATTATTCGGCACTGATGCCGCGTTCCTTGATCAGCTTGTTCCACGCAGGGAGCTCCTGTGCGAGCCGCGCCTGCGCTTGCGCCGGGGTCGAAGGAATCGGGTCGAAACCGTCCTTGATCAGCTTGTCCTTTAGCTCCGGCGAGGCGATTGCCTTGTTGAGCGCGGCATTGAGCTTGTCGATGACCGGCCTGGGCGTATTCGCCGGCGCGAACACCATGAACCAGGTTTCGAAGTTGTAGCCGGTGGCGCCGGATTCCTGCAGGGTCGGCACGTTCGGCAACAAGGCGGAGCGTTTCGGTCCGGTCACTCCGATGGCGCGCAGTTTGCCGCTCTGGAGATGAGGAACCGCTGCGGATAAGACGGGGAAACTCATGTCCACCATGCCCGCCATGGTATCAACCAGGGCAGGGCCGCCGCCTTTGTATGGAATATGCATGATGTCCACCTTGGTGACATCCTTGAACAGTTCAGCAGCCATATGGAATGTGCTTCCGGGTCCCGCCGAGCCGTAGTTGTACTTGCCGGGATTGGCCTTGGCGGTAGCCAGAAGTTCTTTTGTATCCTTGGCCGGGAATTTGGGATTCACCACGAGTACATGCTGGGATGCCGCAATCATGCCGATCGGCGCCAAGTCCTTGAGCGTGTCGTAGGGCATTTTTGCGAACAGCGCGGGGTTGATTGCCAGCGAGACGGTTTGCAGGCCGATCGTGTAGCCGTCCGCCGCGGCCTTGGCAACGGTGTCGACGCCAAGATTGCCGCCCGCGCCAGCCTTGTTTTCCACATAGATAGAGCCGCCGGCCGCCTTGGCCCATTCATCCGAAATGCGGCGGGCGACGATGTCCGCGCTACCGCCGGGGGCGTAAGGTACGACAAGCCGTATCGGCCGGGATGGATAATTGTCTGCACGGGCAACGCTCGATGCAAGGATAGCTGCCGCGAGCAGTGAAAGTTTAAGGTTCATGGTCTCCTCCGATTGTCTGAATGGAACTACGGGTGCGGGCGATGCCCGGTGCTATCGGTAGAAACATCATATTCAAAAACGTCAGCCGTATAATGCACCTTCCAGAACTTCATTCGGTCGTATAGGTTAATAATGGATGGGCTCTCCGATTTGTCATTTTTCGCATTGCTGGTCAGGCGCGGCACCCTTGCCGCGGCGGCGCAGGAACTGGGAATTACTCCACCCGCGGTCAGCAAGCGCCTGGCTTCGATTGAAGCGCGCTTGCGGGTCCGCCTGCTCAACCGCACGACGCGGCGAATGAGCCTCACGGCGGAAGGCGAAACCTATCTGGCGGAAGGCGAGCGGCTTGTTGCCGAACTCGACGCGCTTGAGCGGAAAATCTCCGGCGGCAGCGTCGTTCCACAGGGCTTGCTGAGAATCAATGCCACCCTGGGGTTCGGCCGCAAATACGTGACTCCCGAGCTGTCCCGGTTCGTATTGCAATACCCCGAAGTTGAAGTGCAGATGCATCTGAGCGACCGCCCGGTCAACCTGGTGGAACAGGCATTCGACCTTGCCATTCGTTTCGGCGAACAGCCGGATGCCCGGATCACCGCGCGCAAGCTGGCAAGCAATCGTCGCTTCCTGTGCGCGTCTCCCGCCTATATCGCGGCACGGGGCGTGCCGAGTTCGCCGCGCGACCTGCACAATCACAGTTGCATCGTATTGCGCGAAAGCGATGAAATTTACGGGAGCTGGCATTTTCGCTCGGGTACGAAACTCGAGACCGTCAAGGTAAGAGGGCCGCTCAGCACGAATGACGGAGAAGCCGCGCTGGCCTGGGCGCTCGATGGACACGGCATCGTGCTTCGCTCCGAGTGGGATGCGGCTCCCTACCTGCGTTCCGGGCGCCTTCGCCTGCTGCTCACCGACTGGGCTGCGCCGCCGGCCGACATCTACCTTCTGTTTCCCACCAAGAGCCATCTGCAGGCGAAGACCCGGGCAATGGTCGACTTCATGCTCGATGCATTCGCGGACAAGCGGACGACGGATCGTGTCAACGGCAATGGCGCCGAACTGCTGTGGTGAAGGGATCCGGCCCCACATATTTCCGGGCCGGATCCATAGCGGGAACTAATCAAACATCAGATCCGACAATGCCCTGGCCTGCTTGGTGACCGCTGCAGCCGCTTTCAATGCTCCGGGATTGGGCTCCGCGAAGAGTGCGTCGATTGCCGGCCGCAGCTTATAAAAGATGCGTCTTGCATGCGTCAGCTCTCCTGCATCGATCAATGCCGCCATCTTGACGAACAGGTCGAGGATGCTACGTTGACGGATGACGTCAAACGCATTAGCCTCGCTTTTTCCCTCCAAGCCGCGTAACGTGAACTGCAGCAATTGCCGTAACGGCTAAGACGGCTGCGACGGCTGCGACGGCCAAGTGCACCATTCTTCAACCCTGAAGGAGCCATGAAATGACCAGCAAGAACACGATCTGCCTGTGGTACGACGGCACCGCTGTCGATGCCGCAAACTTCTATGCCCAGACTTTTCCCGACAGCGCTGTCAGCGCCATTCATCGCGCACCTGGCGACTATCCTTCCGGCAAACAGGGTGACGTGCTCACGGTCGAATTCACCGTGGCCGGCATTCCCTGTCTCGGGCTGAACGGCGGCCCGCATTTCAGGCACAACGAAGCATTCTCTTTTCAAATCGCGACGGATGACCAGGCCGAAACCGACCGCTTGTGGAACGCCATTGTCGGCAACGGCGGACAGGAAAGCGCGTGCGGCTGGTGCAAGGATCGCTGGGGCTTGTCATGGCAGATCACCCCGCGTGCCCTTACCGCTGCGATAACCGATCCCGATCCTGCTGCCGCCAAGCGCGCGTTCGACGCCATGATGACCATGACGAAAATCGACATCGCCGCGATCGAAGCGGCACGGCGCGGCTGAAACAAACCCGGGAGTCAAAGGTTGCGGCGGAGATTGCGGCCGCTGCATGGCTCCTTCCCGGTCACTCCATGCAAGCCTGCTGCCGTCTCACTTCTCTCCAAGCATGCTGAGAACGTCGTTCAAACGGTAAGGCTTCGCGATGACTCTGACTTCCGGAAGGTCCACCCGGGTGTCGCTGTAGCCGGAAGCCAGAATGATGCGGATGGCATTCGATTTCGCCAGGATGGCTTTGGCCAGGCCAACACCATTGATCTTTCCCGGCATCATGACGTCCGAAAGAACGCTATGCACTTTCACGCCTGATTCAAGGATATCCAATGCCTCGTCCGCATTGGCCGCCGCAATGACGTCCATCCCTGCATTGGTGAGTGCGCGAACCATGGTCTCCCTGACCAGCGGGTCGTCTTCGACGAAAAGCAGCGTGCCGGCAGGGGTGGACATCCGCTCATCGTTTTCCCGTGCGTGATGGGCCTGCATGGGCTGGCCAGCCGCTCTGGGCAAATAGAATTCCACCATCGTTCCTTGCCCTTCGACGCTGTGAAGCGCAAGTGCGCCGTGCGACTGGCGAGCGAAACCGTAGGCCTGCGCCAAGCCGAGTCCCGTTCCCTTGCCAACCGGCTTGGTCGTGAAGAACGGCTCGAACGCTTTTGCCATCACCTCGGCGGACATTCCCGATCCGGTGTCAGTAATCTGAATGCAAACATAATCTCCGGCCGGAAGCCCCTGGTAAGGCTCGTTCAAGTGCCGGTTGCATGTTTCAACACTCAGTGTTCCACCGTTGGGCATCGCATCACGCGCATTGATCACGATATTCAGGAACGCCAGTTCAAACTGAAGCGTATCCACCGTCACCGGCCACGATACTTCGGAGAAGCGGATTTTGAAGTCAATGTTGCTGGGCAGGATTCCGGAGACCAATCCCTTGAACTCTTCGATCTGCTGGTTCAGCAGGACAGTCGACAGTTTTGCCTCCTGTGCCCTGCCGAACGCACTCAGCTGGCTGGTCAAGGCTGTCGCGCGGTCCACGGCCTTGATGCAAGTCTCCATGAGAGGCACCACATGTTCCGGCTTCGGCACGAGCTTCGCCAATTGCACCGCGCTGGAGATGGTTTGCAGGACGTTGTTGAATTCATGCGCAATGCCGCCGGTCAGGCGTCCCAATGCCTCGAGTTTCTGGCTTTGCTGCAGGGCTCGTTCAGCCCGTTCCGCCTTGATGGAAGCTTCCGCAACCCGCAGTTCCAGTTCCTGGGTAGCCTGCCGTATCCGGGCACTGGCATCGGACATGCGGCGCGCTACCGCGTCAAGTTCCTGGATGCCCTGCGGCTTATAAACAACCTCCTCGTTTCCCGCCATGCGCTCGGCCGCCGCGCCAAGGTCCTCAATCGTCCTGATGGCCCGGCTTGCGAGCCAGCTTGCGGCAACGACCGCTATCGCAAGAAGAAAAATCGAGGATGCCGCAAGAATGGAGGCCGCTTCAACGGCGGTCTGGCGCACCTCCGACTCCGGAATGCTGATCAGCACGTTCCATTCCGAGATTGGCACGCGGCTGTAGTATGCCTTGACCGGTATCTCATCCAACGTGACGCTGTAATAGATGCCGTTGCGCGATGAGGACAGAATCTGCTGCGTTCTCTTGCTGATTGTCTTGCCGACAAATTGCTCGGGATCGTGAGACCGTGCAAGGACGACGCCCCTCCTGTCCACGATGGTCGTGATCCAGTTCGATGGAAAGCGCTGCCGCATCAGAATGGACTGCAATTCGGATACATTGACACCCATTTCCAGGTAGCGGTTGGAATGGACGTTGTGTTTGACCGGAACCTGGATCGCGAAATCAAGCCGTTTTGCCACTTGCGATGCAAACAGGTCCGAGACGACCGTATCGGTCGGACTGGACGCACTTCTCAGTTCTGCAAGATTGGATGCGCTCTTTAAAGGAAGGACTTCGCCGTAAGGCCGCCGGGTGTTCATCAGCTGCCTGCCGGACGCGTGCCTGAGGATGATGGTTGATTCCGGCGTAGGCGCCATCGATTTGGCGAATTGATAGAACTCCCGGATATCGCCTTGCTCAAGCACCGTCGAGTTGGCAAGCGTGCGCAGGGTCGCTTCCCGGATTCTCAGGTCGTTGTCGACGACAGTCGCAAAACTGCGGGCCGTCTCAAGCAAATTTTTTTCCTGGCTTTTCTGCTCGTCGCTGTAGACGTACCATACGCCCCATGCCGATGCCAGGAAGGCGGGAATGAGTACGGATAGAACCAGCAGGAGGAGTTGGCTTCGGAAACGCATCGGATGTTTCTGTTATAGGTATGCAATTGTAACTCGTGCGGCTTTTACAGAATGCGTGTCGGAAATTCTCTTCGTCCCAGGCCCTGGTCCACTTACTCTCCACGCAGCGCACTGGGCGCAATTCCCAAGGCCGAGGATGAAAAATTTAATCTTGGAAACATTGGCATTCCAGTCGAATAATGCCTACAGCCGCATTTGTCGCACCCCGCCGCCAACGGCCTTGCCTGCCAGTGCCTAATCCTGCACCCCGGCTTGCAATTCGGCGCGATGACGATGATAAGGAACGCAGAAAGCGTAATCCGGTCGAACCACGCTTTGCTTTTTCATTCCGCGTCCTTTCTAGTCCGATCAAGCTGAACCGATGGACGATATGCAGGTCCCGGCATCATGTGCTGGCTACGTATGGCATCCAATTTCTTCCGAATTTCCTATCCTGTTCCCTTCGTTATTCTTCTGCTAAGCATCATGCCGGTCATGTGGGGATTCATCGCCTATGACCTGCAACGCTTGTGGGCGATCACCGACGCCAATTACCGCCAGCAGGCCGGAAGCCTGGCGCATGTGTTCAGCGAGCAGGTCAATTCTTCGATGAATGCCATCGACTATGCGCTGATCGAGCTGAGAGAAAAATGGGAAGAGGATGCGGCCGGCTTCTCGGGAGTCGTACGCCGCAGGCAACAATACCTGGAGACGAACGTCGGTTTTCAGGTCGCTGTGCTCGATGCCCAAGGCGTATTGCTTTTTTCCAGCGCCGACCCGGGTGCCAAGGGCAGCGTGTTCAGCGACCGCGAGCATTTCCTCGTGCATTCTCGCGCGCAGAGAGACGACTTATTCATTAGCAAGCCGCTGCTTGGCCGGGTGTCGAAGCGCTGGACAATCCAGTTCACCCGACCCATCCTTGACGAAAACGGCACCTTCAAGGGCGTCATCGTGCTTTCCGTTGCCCCGGAACATTTTTCCTCCCTGTCCAGAACCATCAAGCTGGGTGAAGACACCGAGATTCTGGTCCTCCGGCAGGCGGGCGAACTACTGGCCCGCTGGCCCGCGACGGGCGCGGCATTCGGCGCGCCCATCGACAGGCGAACGCTGCCGGACCTGGGCTCCGGATCCTCCGGCCTGTTCGAGGGCAACCTAGGCATGGACAATATCGACCGGCTCTACGCATGGCGCCGGACGGCCAAGGAACCCTTGCTCGTGTTCGTCGGCTTGTCGAAGGAAGCGCTTTTCGCGTCCTATCGCCAGCAGCGCAACGTGTACCTGGGCAGCGGTGCGGTGCTGTCGGTGTTATGGCTGATGTCAGCCGCCTTCTTGTTGAGCGCTTACCGGCGCCGGCAGCAGCAGGAGCAGGCGTTGCGCGAGTCGCATGACCGCCTCTCCGCCGAACAGCAGCGGATGAGGATCATTATTGAAAATTCCCACGATGCCTTCATTGCCGTCGATCCCCAGGAACGCATCACCGACTGGAATACCAAGGCCGAGCGCATGTTCGGATGGACGCGTTCCGAAGTCCTCGGCAAGGAAATGGGCGCGCTCATTGTTCCGGAGGAATTGCGCGCCGCGCACCGCGCCGGCTTTGCACGCTTTGCGGCAAGCGGACAAACCGGCGCGTTCAGCAGCGTGGTGGAGCTGGAAGCCTTGAACCGCAACAGCGAAAGGATTCCCATCGAGATGGCGGTTGCGGGCTGCCTGCATGGCCAGCAATATGCGGTCAGCGCTTTCATCCGGGATATCTCCCAGCGAAAAGCCGCCCAGCGGCAGGAAGTCGAGCGTTCACGGTCACTGGAAGAAGCCAGGCGGGCGCTCCAGCATGCGCAGAAACTCGAAGCGGTCGGCAAGCTGACGGGCGGCGTCGCCCACGATTTCAACAACGTGCTGCAGATCATCGCTGGCAACCTGCAGCTGCTTCAAAACCTCATCGATGACAATGAGCCCCTGCAGCGCCGCATCGCATCGGCCCTCGATGCCGTCGACCGCGGCGCGAAGCTGTCGTCGCAGCTTTTGTCCTTCGCCCGGCGGCAGTCGCTCAAGCCGGCAATCATCGACCTGCGGCTCATCATTGCCGGCATGGCCGATCTGCTGCAGCGCGCGGTCGGCGAGAATGTCCGCATCAGCACGCGGTGGCCCGAGGTGGCGTGGAATGCCTGCCTCGATCCTTCGCAACTGGAGAACGTCATTCTCAACCTTGTGCTGAATGCGCGCGATGCGATGCAGGGCCAGGGCAGCATCGCGATCGGTATCGACAACGTATCGCTCGCGGCCGATGATCCGGCTAGCCCCGCTGGCATGGCGCAAGGCGATTACGTGCTTCTCGTGGTGTCCGATACCGGAAGCGGCATGACGGCCGACGTAAGGGAGCGCGCGTTCGAACCGTTCTTCTCTACGAAGCCGGCCGGTGAAGGCACGGGCCTTGGTCTGAGCATGGCCTACGGTTTCGTCAAGCAGAGCGGCGGACACATCGAACTGCACAGCGAGGCCGGCCGCGGAACCGATGTGCGGATCTGGCTGCCGCGCAGCCTGCAGGAAGCCATGCCGATCGAATCGCGCTGCAACGAAACCGCGTGTGTTTCCGGGACCGAAACCATCCTGGTTGCCGAAGACGATGCGAATGTGCGCGCCGCTGCCGTTGCATTGCTCAAGGAACTCGGCTATCAGGTTCATCAGGCGAGCGACGGCGAGGAAGCGATCCGGCTCCTGCAGACGCTTCCCGGCATCGATCTTCTATTTGCCGATGTCATCATGCCGGGGCGGATACGGGGCATCGAACTGGCGAAGCGCGCAAGGAAAGCGGTGCCGGACATTGCCGTTCTCTTCACTTCGGGCTATACGGAAAATGCATTGGGAGACGCCGGCGTGCTCGGCGCCGACATCCATCTGCTGGCCAAGCCTTACCGGCGCGAACAGCTGGCCGCGGCGATCCGATCGCTGCTGCATCAGAGGATCACGGAGTAGGGCGCCGCGGATCCGAGGTGGAGAACATTGCCATTGTGCCTCACCGGGTAGCGTGGCGATGATATGCAGATTGCCGCGCAGTGCGCGTCAACGTACCGGGGATGTCTATCCCAACATTCCGGGATTGAGTTGCCATACCGAGTAGTTGAGCGCGGAAGCAAAACTCACCCACAGCAGGTACGGAACGAGCAGCAAGCCCGCCAATGGCTTGATACGCCAAAAGGAAACCAGGGTTGCCACGATCAGCAACCACAGCAGCACGATATCGGCAAAGGCCAAGGCGCCGAGGTGCCAGCCGAAGAACAACCAGCTCCACAGTGCATTGAGCGCGAGCTGCAGAAGAAACAGGGCAAGTGCGTATCTGGCTGCTCGAAAGCCATGCTCCCGCCACACCAGCCAGGCGGCGATACCCATCAGGGCGTAGAGGAATGTCCAGACCGGTCCGAAGACGTAGGCCGGAGGTGACCAATCGGGACGGACCAGACGGGTATAGAAGGGACCCGCCTGGACAGACGCGGCGGCACCGATGGCCGCGGCGACAAAGCTGACAATGAGCCAGGCCAACAAACCAGTCAGCTGCTTTTTACCTGTACGTGGCGTCATGCGATCTCCGAATGTTGGTCCGCTACTTGCTGCCGGCCTGTCTATTTGCCAGCGAAAACCGCTAGCTGAGCCTCGAATGCCGGTTTGAAGGCCGGCCGTGCTTCACTGCGGGCGACCTAGTCGCAGAGGCTTGGGTGTTCATCGAGCAGACCCGATCCCTTCAGCCGGCGCAGCACTGCATCAAAGGTTCAGACATGCCACCCGATATACTGCAGCGAATCCACAATCGTATTCCATATTCCGTATTCCGAATGCGGCCGACGCGTTGCAGCGCCGTATCCATCAAGCCTTGTTCCTGCGGGGCAAGCTTATTGCCGCGAATGGGATTTGGGGAATATCGGCGTCCGTGCATTGCCTGCAACGAGAGCATGACACTGGCTATCAGCTTATGACAGCGTCCCGCCGACGGACTTAATCAAGGCCTCATCTCCCGGCCGAGTTGATCTAGCTCTGATTATCTGCTGTTCGCCTTTGTCCGGTCTTCAAATGCGTCAGAATTGGGATCGCATTCTCTTACCGCCGCTGATTTTCCAAGGAGATTCCATGTCCGCACATACCTACAAGCTGATTGAACTTGTCGGTTCTTCACCGAACAGTTCGGACGAAGCCATTCGCAACGCCATCGAGAAAGCATCTCAGTCAGTCAAGCATCTGGACTGGTTTGAAGTCATTCAGACACGAGGACATATTGTTGATGGAAAGGTCGCGCATTTCCAGGTAATTCTCAAGGCCGGGTTCCGCATAGAAGACTAAAGAAGACTAAGGCTCCCCAAAAGACTAAAGAGCCTGAACAGGCCAGGCGGCGCGTTTCCAATGCAGATATCGCATTTCTTTCATGGGTATGGTCCAAAAATACTTCACTCCGATAAGGGACGGGGCAATAAGGTTTCGGATCGGATCCGAAATTGCAACCGGTAGAATTTTCCGGAATATCATGAAAAAACCAGTCGCCGCGATGCTGCTTGCCTGCGGAGGATTGCAGGCGTGCGGGTTCGCCGGGACCGACGGCGCGCCTACCATTGCCGGCGGACTGCAGGCCGAAATGCGGGAAATCCGCCGCTCGATGGAACAGGAAGTCGGGGAGGCGTCCGCGCGGCGGATCGACCAGTGTCGCGTTCTCCGGGTTGGGGAAAAAGCCTGCGGCGGTCCCCAGGCCTATCTTATCTATTCTACCGCGGTCTCCAGCGAGCGCAAACTCCAGGAACTTGCGCGGCAGTACACCGAAGCCGAAGAGAAGTACAACCGTGTTACCGGAGCGATGAGTACGTGCAGTTACGTCTTGCCGCCGGAACCTCAACTCAGAAACGGGAAATGCACTGGCAAACGGAACGAGGCAAGGGACCCGGGCGGGAAGTGAGGAACCATGCCGGCATGGTGGGATGCTTGCGGTCTGCAACAGAGACGGCTACGCTTTCGTCATCGCAAACTTTACGTACGTCTCCCAAGCATGCCACTCGTCATTTACGGTCACCCTTTTTCGTCGTACACGCAAAAAGTGCTCATCGCGCTTTACGAGAATGGCGTTCCCTTCGAATTCCGCTGCCTTGAGCCAGGCATGCCGGCTGACTGGAACGAATGGCAGCGGCGCTGGCCCCTGCGCAAATTTCCGCTGCTTGTCGATGGCGAGCGCAACGTCGCCGAGACCAGCATCATCATCGAGTACCTGCAGCTCGCCCACCCCGGACCCGTACGCCTGCTGCCCTCCGATCCGATGGCTGCGCTCGAGGTGCGGTTCTTCGACCGCTTTTTCGATCTTCATGTGATGAACGCAGTCCAGCATGCAGTGGACGGGGCGCTGACGGGCGATCCGGTCAAGCGCAGAGAAGGGTTGGCGCTCGCGGTAGACAAACTGGAGCGTGCCTATGCGTGGCTCGAAGGGCGCCTCGCCGGAAGGACGTGGGCTGCCGGCGATGAGTTCACGCTTGCGGACTGCGCGTCCGCCCCTTCGCTGTTCTATGCGGACTGGACGCACAGGATTGCCGATTCCTTTCCCGTGCTGCGAGCGTACCGCGCGCGATTGCTTGCCCGCCCGTCGTTTGCGCGGGCGGTGGACGAGGCGCGCCCGTTCCGGAGCTACTTTCCTCTGGGTGCGCCGGACCGCGACTGAGACCAGAATCCCGAACTCCGAAGCCCGCATCCCGATTCCGGGCCGGCGGATGCTCGACCTGCATTCCGCAATCTGTCCTGATCCGCTTATCGATCTGCATCATCCCCCTGCCTCCCGGCCGAAAGCGCGGTGATGGTAAAATCCAAGGCTTTTTCAAGGGCTGAGTTCACATGTTGGCGGCACTCTGGTTTTTGTTGGCCTCGGCCATTCTGACTGGCGCGGGTTATTCTCACTATCGGTATCGGGTGAAGAACAACCAGTATTACGCCAAGTTGTATTCCGAGCATGAGGGAGAACGGGCGAGCGCCACGCTCCCGGTTTCAAATCGCTATGCATTGCCCGTCGTGGCGGGCATCATTCTTTGCGTTCTTGTGCCTGTTCTGCTGATGATGTGAATTCGTCATGAAGTATCGATGCCATCTTCTTCGCATTGCCCCTTCATGACGCAGCGGACCGGACGGTCCGGCTGCAACTATTTCACCCTCGGCAGGCCTGTGGTGGTGGCTCCAATTCCAGCCGCAGACATGGAAGGCATGGTCCGGTACGCCTGGCCGGCATCGAGCTTGAAGACGCTGACCACCTGCGCCAGCTGGGCCGCCTGATCCTGCATGGACTCCGAGGCGGCCGCCGCCTGCTCGACCAGTGCCGCGTTCTGCTGCGTCACCTGGTCCATCTGCGCGATGGCCGAATTGACTTCGTGAATTCCCGTAGTCTGTTCCCGGCTGGCCGCGGTGATTTCGCCGATGATATCTGTCACCCGCCTGACGCCCTCGACGATATTGTTCATGGTCGTGCCGGCCTGGTCGACCAGCTTGCTGCCATTTTCGACTTTCTCCACCGAATCGTCGATCAGCGACTTGATTTCCCTGGCCGCCGCCGCGCTGCGCTGCGCCAGGCTGCGGACTTCCGATGCCACGACCGCGAAGCCCCGGCCCTGCTCTCCGGCACGGGCGGCTTCGACCGCCGCATTGAGCGCAAGGATATTGGTCTGGAAAGCAATGCCGTCGATCACGGAAATGATGTCCACCACCTTCCTCGACGAATCATTGATCGCGCCCATGGTATCGACGACCTGGGCGATGACGAGGCCGCCTTCGCTCGCCACCTGCGCTGCTGACACGGCGAGCGCATTGGCTTGCTGAGCATTTTCGGCGTTTTGCGTGACGGTGGAGGTGAGTTCCTCCATGGAGGATGCTGTCTTGCCCAGGGAGGCGGCCTGCTGTTCGGTGCGCGCGGACAGGTCCTGGTTTCCGGAAGCGATCTGGGTGGAGCCGGCAGCGATCTGTTCCGTCCCGGACCGCACCTCCGTCACGATCCGCGCAAGGTTCTCGTTCATCTCCTTCAATGCCACCATCAGCTGCCCGGTTTCGTCTCTGGAGGTTGCCGCGATGCGTCCTGTGAGATCGCCCGTGGTGACGCGCCTTGCGAAATTGACAGCGTCGGTGAGCGGGCCGGTGATGCTGCGTGCCAGGAAGAAGGCAAGGGCGATGCCGATCGCAAGTGCGATTGCCGAGACAGCGATCAGCAAGGTACGGGAAAAACTGATGATGCCATGCACCGCAACTGTGGCATTGGCCATTTCCTTTTCAGTGTTGCGGATGACGACATCCATGTCCGCCACGATCTGCCGGCGCAGCGGACTGCATTCCTTGACGAGAAACTCGCCGAATTCCTGCATTTGATCGGCTTCGCGATACTTGCGCGGGCGGTTCAGTTCCTCCGCCATCTGCGTCAGCCCCTTGCTCACCTTCGCGAAGTCTGCATCGCCGGCATAATGCGGCGTGGCTGACTTCAGGGCGTTCATGAAGATGGTTTTCTGCTGGTCGACAATGTCGAGCTCGCGCTTGGCATCGTCCAGACTGGTGAAGATGTAGGAATTGCGCGCCGCGATACCAGTCTGCCCCAGCGCTTCGCGCGCCTGGTACAGCGGCTGCAATCGGTCCATGATGACCTTGTCTTCCAGTGCCACCGAGTTGTCGATGCTCAGCAACCGGGAGATGGAGAATGCGGACAGCGCGAGCATCAACAACAGCAGAATGCCGAATCCCAGGGTCAGGCGCGTCCCGATTTTCATGTCTTGCAGTTTCATTATTTCTCTTTTCCGCTACGGTCTTGCACGAATTAAATTAATTTAAATCAAGAATACTAAAGACCCTGACATCTGCTCCAACATCAACGTATAAAAGAGTACATTGATGTTGCTAGAATTCAACAAAATTCTTGCTTATCGACGAAAAGATATTTCGTTGACATCAAATGATGCGGGCGATGTAAAGGTGTCGACACATATGCGGACAAGCGCGTTGAAATGCGGCTTATGCCGATCTCTTGCTGCGGCGGATTCATGCATAGCCTGCCTTATGCATTAAAAGCACCGCGGGGATTGCACGGATGTGGATCGCCGCCGCATCTATTGAAAGCTTCATGGAAAATACGCATGCGCCGGCAGAAGACTCCATTGAGGCCGGTGCCAAAATGGCATGCGACATTGCGTGCGCGATTTTGTATAGTTTTAACAACCGAAAGCCGCTGCGCAGATGAAAAAGGGGACGCATGGAGACCAAGTGGATCGAAGACTTTCTGTCGGTTGCCGAAACCCTGAATTTCAGCCGGGCGGCCAAGCTTCGGAACATGACGCAGCCAGCCTTTTCGCGGCGCATCCGGGCGCTGGAAAGCTGGCTCGGTGCCGAACTGTTCGACCGGGCGGTTTACCCCACGCGCCTGACGCCTGCCGGAGAAACATTTCTCGTACACGCCCGCGACATGCTGGCACAGGCGATCCAGTCCCGGTCGGTGCTCAGAGGACAGGCCGCCGATGTGCAGTCGGTCGTTTCCTTCGCGATGCCGCATACCCTGTCCCTGACGTACTTTCCCCAGTGGCTGGGCGGCGTCGAAAGCAGTGTCGGCATGCTGGTCGTCAGAATGGTGGCGACGAACGTGCACGACTCGGTGATGGAATTGGTCGGCGGCAATTGCGACCTGCTGATGTGCTACCACCATGCATTCCAGTCGGTGGAGCTCGACAGCCAGCGCTATGAAGGGCTGAAGCTCGGACACGAATTCATCAGGCCGTATGCAAGGGCCGACGCATTCGGCAATCCGGTGCATGTATTACCGGGCTCCGCCGCCAAGCCGGTTCCCTTTCTCAGTTATTCGTCGAGCGCTTCGCTGGGCCGCATCGTGGACAAGCTCCTGGGCGATGGCCCGGCGCCGGTGCATCTGTTCCGGCGCTTCGAAGGCGACCTGGCCGAAGGACTGAAGACAATGGCGGTGCATGGACACGGGGTGGCGTGGCTGCCGGAAAGCGCGGCAAGACGTGAGGTGAAAGATGGCGTACTTACCCTCGCGATTGAGTCTTCCGGCGAGGGCGAGGGCGAGGGCGAGGTGCCCGGTGCCGCCGCATGGTGCGGCGTCATGGATATCCGCATCTATCGGGACCGCGGAAACAAGAGGCCCGCGGTCGAGCGGATCTGGAATCATTTATTGCGGCTGCAATCCTGAGAGCTGGCCAAGAAGATACTCATGCATATCTGCGTACTGGGCGCCGGCGTGGTCGGCGTCACCACCTGCCACTATCTGCTGGCCTCGGGCCATGAAGTCACCCTCGTCGACGCGTTGGATGGCGCGGGACTTGGCGCAAGCTTCGGTAACGGCGCGCAACTGAGCTATTCCTATGTCGCCCCGCTTGCCGATCCTTCCATCCTGAGCAAATGGCCGCATTACCTGTTCAGCCGCCATTCGCCGCTGACCCTGAAGCTGACGCCGGAAGCCGCTCAATGGACCTGGCTCGCCCGCTTCCTGCAGGCATGCAATGCCGATCGCGTGCGGCAAACTACCTTATCCCTGCTGCGGCTCGCCTTCCTGAGCCGCGATGAAATGACCCGTCTGCGTACCGCCGCTCCACTGGATTTCCAGCATCGTATCGCTGGCAAGCTGGTCATGTACAAAGAAAAGGCATCTCTGGAGGCGGCGCGCCGCCAGGTCGAGTTTCAGTCGCAACATGGCTGCAGGCAGGAAATCCTGGATGCTGACGATTGTGCGCGGATCGAGCCCGCGCTGCAGTCCGCTCAGGAAAACTGGGCGGGCGGAGTCTATACCGCCGACGAAGAAGTCGGCAACTGTGCGGCCTTTTGCCATGGCTTGCTGGAACGATTGAGAAAGCATCCGCGATTTCATTTCCAGGGCGGCTCGGCGATCACCGGAGCAGAGGTCCTCAGCGGTCAGCTCGACGCCATCCGGATCAATCGCAGTGAAAGGCTTTCAGCGGACGCATTCGTGTTGACAATGGGTGCCGGCAGCGCGCATTTCGCCCGGCAGGCCGGCTTTGTGTTGCCCGTGTATCCGCTGAAAGGCTACAGCATCACGGTCCCGGTTGCCGGTCTCGAAGCAAGCGAAGCGCCGCAAGTATCCATTACCGATTTTTCCCGCAAGGTCGTCTATGCGCGGATCGGAGATGACCTGCGCGTGGCCGGCCGCGTGGAACTCGTTGGCCTGGACCAACGTATTCCGGCACGGGCTATCGACGAGCTCAAGTCGAGCACTGCCGCACTTTTTCCTCGGACCGCCGGCCGCTTCGCGTCGGCAGCCTTGTCGCCATGGACAGGCTTCCGGCCGGCGACTCCGACCGGTCTTCCGATCATCGGCCGATCGCCGGTAAAGGGGCTTTATCTCAACGTCGGCCACGGAAGCCTGGGATGGACGCTTGCCTGCGGCAGCGCCTGTCTTCTCGCTCAGCATCTGAGCGGGGAGAAGCCGGCGCTGGATGCGAGCGCGTTTCAGTTTGCGTCATGACGCATGCGTATTTAAAGATAATGAAGCATGACAGCGTGGTCTGCTCAAAGTTTGTGCGGTGTTTCTGCAGGTGCAGTGAATAACTTAACGATGAAGAGCCAAATCAAGGAGATATCATGAAGTTGAAAACAATGACGATTGCGCTGCTGGCCACTGCAACCATGGCAGGCATGGCGACCATAGCAGGCGGTGCCCACGCACAGGAAAGCGGCACGCTGAAGAAAATCAAGGATACCGGCGTGATCGCTCTTGGCGTGCGCGATTCCTCGATTCCCTTTTCCTATCTAGATGACAAGCAGTCGTACCAGGGCTACTCGGTCGATATCTGCATGAAGGTAGTCACCGCCGTGCAAAAGCATCTCGGGCTGACATCTCTGCAGGTCAAGATGAACCCGGTCACCTCGGCCACGCGCATTCCCCTGATGGCCAACGGCACGATCGATCTCGAATGCGGCTCGACCACCAATAATCTTGAGCGCCAGAAGCAGGTCGCGTTCGCGCCGACCACCTTCGTCACCGCCAACCGGCTGCTCGCCAAAAAATCATCTGGCATCAAAACACTGGATGACATGAAGGGAAAGACGCTGGTGTCGACTTCCGGCACATCGAACATCAAGCAGCTGACCGCGCTCAATTCCGAACGCAACCTCGGCATGAACATCCAGGCGGCGAAAGATCATGCCGAAGCATTCCTGATGGTCGAAACCGGACGAGCCGTCGCCTTCGCGATGGATGACGTCCTGCTGTCTTCACTGGCCAGCAGTTCAAAGTCGCCTTCCGATTACTCGATCACCGATGAAGCCTTGTCGATCGAACCGTACGGGATCATGCTGCGTCGCGACGATCCGGATTTCAAGAAGGTGGTCGACGGCGCCGTGACCGCGCTGCTGAAGTCGGGTGACATCAACCGCATCTACCACAAGTGGTTCCAGTCTCCCATTCCCCCCAAGGGAGTCAACCTCAATATCCCGATGAGCGAGGCACTGAAGGCCGCCATCGCCAAGCCGACGGATTCCGGCGACCCGTCTGCCTACGCCGCGAAATAGCGTCATGCACCAGCAAGGCCGCATCGATCCGATCCGGCCTTGCCTTCATTTCGAAAACGCACGTTCATATTAGCTGTTCGTGAACATTTGATTCGCCGTGCCGCCAGTCTCGTTTTTCGCGGTCGAATTGCCGGGGCGTGTAAGTCAGCGGACAAGAAAATTTAAACGGCACGAAAACATAACCGATTGATTAGTAATGCCTTTCTTGTAAAGAATATAACCTTTGTTGTCCGCTAAAATGGGCAACAAAGGCTAACTTTTCAGATAGGCCTTGCTGAATGGCCAAGAAAGTCGAAATTCCCTGCAAACGAATCTTTGCGTCAATAATTTGTCATGACTGCTGAGCGCCCGTAAGCGGCCCCTGACATCGCTATTACGCTCGGCAGCAGACGGCCAATACCGGCCGTCGACGCGCCAAATTCATTCAATATACAATACGCAACATCGCGAGGGACAGTCCTCCTCTTTTTATGCTTTCAAACGTACGGGCAAACATGATTGAACCCTTCGGAAGTTGTAAGTGCGGCCAAGTCCAGTACAAAGTCTCTAACAGGGCACTGCAAGTAGTCGCCTGTCATTGCGGGATGTGTCGAAGCATGACTGGCGCGCCACTCTCTTCATACGTCGTGGTAAAGGAAGAGCACTTCGCTGTCACCTCTGGGCACGAGGTTCTTACTAGTTATGCAGTAACCGACCGCACCAAGCGGAACTTTTGCGCTACTTGCGGCACCCCGATATTCAACTCGAACCCACATACATACAGGGGGCTCGCTATGCTTTATCTCGGGACTGTCGTAGATCATGAAAATTTTGTTCCAGAGCTAAGGAACCTCTGCTCAAGTCTGGAAATCGGGAGTCATGGGTCTAAACATTGATCGATATTGCGTACTGTCGATAGAAC